>CAYUIH010000102.1:0-1506 GCA_964444775.1 uncultured Candidatus Saccharibacteria bacterium | reverse complement strand
CCCTCAGAGAGGCGCCGGTGCAGGCGAGAGTTGGTGAGGATTTTGTGGAGAGCGGCGGAGATTTCTGGGGCAGAGTCGGGCTCGCAGATGATACCGTTGCGGCCGTCTTGGCAGGCTTCGGGCGCGGCGCACTTGTTGACGGCGACGAGGGGGAGGCCGGTGGCGGCGGCTTCAATTAGTACGATGCCTTGGGTCTCGATAGCAGAGGCAGTGACGAAGACGGTGCCGACCTTGTAAATATCATAGAGGTCGGGCGGGAGAACGCGGCCGGCGAAGATGGTTCTGCTGCTAATTCCCTTTTCTTTAACGAGCAGCTCGAGGTTTTCGCGGTCGGTGCCATCGCCAACAATGAGCAGGCGGGCTTTGGGGAGCTTTGGGGAGAGCTGAGCGAAAGCGTCAATAACGACGTCGATGGACTTTTCTGGGTCGATGCGCCCGACATGGAGGACGATAGGGACGTTTCTAGGGATGTGATATTTTTCGTAGATGGCGGCAGGGGCGGCACCAGGGGCGAAGTTAGAGAGGTCGACACCGTTGCTGATAGTGCGGACGGGAATCTTGCGGAAGGCGCGGCGGTCGGGGATAAGGTCTTTAACGGCGACCTCGGAGGGGGCGGTGGCGGCTTCGGAGTTTTTGACGAAGTTGGCGAGATAGGCTTTGACGACGGCATCGACGGGTTTTTTGATGGGCTTTAGGAGATTCCCCGTGCCGGTGGTGTCTGGGTAGTTGTGAGAGGTGACGACTTGAGCGATGCCGTGTTTGTCGGCGTAATGTTGAGCGGCGAGGCCGACCGGGGCCGGGGTTTGAAGATGAATAACGTCGGGCTTAAACTCGTCAAGATAGGCAGTAACTTCGCTTAGGGCGTTGGTGGCCCAAAAAAGACCGTTTTTATAGAAGATTTTAGGGGTTTTGTGACCGAAAAACTTCTTTGATTCTTCGACTGGGGTGAGTTGGTCGGGATAGAACGGGAAACGAGCAGAGGAGAGATGAGCGACTTGGAGATTTTTGTCGCAACGTTCGAGATATTTGTGCTTCTTAAAGCTGGGGCAAACCACAAGGACTTGGTGCCCGCGACAGGCGAGCGATTTGGCGAGATTTTCTACAAAAACGGCGGCGCCGTTAGTCATTGGGGTATAAACATCGGCGCAGATGGCGATTCTCATAAGGATTATTATAGCACAATCAAGCGGCGAGAGGGAGACTGATACGAAGCTCGTCGCGGCCGGTGCGAACGTTGGTGGCGACGACATCAACGCCGTTGCAGGCGTAATGAACACGATGAGTGACGACGCCGTCGCGATTGTAGACACAGGCGGCGCGTGTAAGAGCCGCGTCGTCGATGTAGCCGCCAGGAGTGATAATTCCGGCTCTTAATAAGGCTTGTTCGATAAATTGCATAAATACCTCCACAGATTATTGGAGGTATTATAGCACAGATTTAGATAGTTAGCCCCAGAAGCTGCGTTTTTTCTTGTCGCCGGCGGGCTTGCCGCCACGAAACTCCTC
>CAYUIH010000101.1:0-1527 GCA_964444775.1 uncultured Candidatus Saccharibacteria bacterium | reverse complement strand
TCAGCAAGGCCCACAACGGCGTACTGTTCCTGGACGAGCTGCCCGAATATCGCAGTATTGGTCTCCCGCCGATCAAAAATATCGCGAACTCACTTCTTGTTCTAACTGTACCGATTTCCAGGCTCGCTCGCTCAACATTCGCGTTCGCCGCAAAAACGGCGAGGTTGTCGTCGCGCATACTTTAAACGGCACGGCCATCTCTCTCGCCCGCACCATGGTCGCCATAATTGAAAATTACGCCGAAAAAGACGGCAAGCTCAAAGTCCCCGAAGCCCTAAAGCCCTATCTTGGCAACAAGTCCGAACTTTAGCCAGAAATTATGCTATAATATATTTATAAAGGAGAACTTTCACTCATGATTAGTAAAATAGACATTTCTGGCTCGAACTACAAGGTCGAGGATAATTTCAAGAAATATGCCTTAAAAAAGATTGGTAAATTGGACCGTTATCTTCCTCGCGGTTCCAAAAAAGACGTTGTCGCTAAAGTCGTCGTCACCGAGGTTAATCGCGACAAGGGCAACAAATACGAAATCTCCGCTGCCATGGAAATCCCCGGCGGTAAGGTTATCAGCGCTAAAGACGAATGTTCTAATCTTTACGCTGGCGTCGACATCGTCGAAGCTAAGTTAACCGGCCAAATCCGCCGCTTTAAGCTCGAACAAACCCCCCATCTGAAAAAAGAGAAAAAAGGCCTTCGCGGCCTCTTCCGCAAGAAATAATCCTGGAGTCCCACATGCCCAAACTAAAGTTAAAAAAGGAGAAAGCTCCGCAGTCTAACACCAACACTCAAAAACCTAAAAAAGAAAAGAAACCAACCGACAAGCTCGCCGATAAAACCGCCCTCGAGAAGTTTCTCCAAGGCGTCTTTGGCGACGCCCAGAAAAAGGTTCTTCGCCGCCTCTATAAAAAGGCTCAAGAAATCAACCGGCTCGAGCCCAAATACGAGAAAATGTCCGACGAAGAGTTAAAGGCTCAAACCTCCCTTCTCCGCGAGAAGCTCGGAAAAGGGAAGAAGTCACTCGACGACATCCTTCCCGACACTTTCGCCCTCGTCCGCGAAGCCACTAAGCGCATTCTCGGCATGCGCCACTTCGACGTCCAGCTTATCGGTGGCATGGTTCTCCACGAAGGCAACGTTGCCGAAATGAAAACCGGCGAAGGAAAGACCCTTGTCGCCCTCCTGCCCGCCGTTCTAAACGCCCTCAGTGGCCACGGCGTCCATGTTGTCACGGTTAACGATTATCTCGCTCAACGCGACGCCGGTTGGAACGGCCCCGTTTACGACTTTCTCGGGCTAAGTGTCGGCGTCATCATCAACAACGCCAGCTTCGACTACGATAAAGATTATATTAACGAAGAACACGCCGACGAACGTTTTCGCCATCTTAAGCCCGCCACGAGAAAAGACGCTTATAACGCCGACATCACTTACGGCACAAACAACGAGTTCGGCTTCGATTATCTCCGCGACACCATGACCTCCGAGACGAAATACCTCCGTCAACGCGAACTCAACTTCGCCATC
>CAYUIH010000100.1:0-1561 GCA_964444775.1 uncultured Candidatus Saccharibacteria bacterium | reverse complement strand
TCCAAGACGCCGAGACTAATCTAGCCGCCGCTAAAGAGCTTTTGAACTCCGTCTTAGGTGACGGCGACATTATCACTGCGCCCCGCGACACTATTATCTCCGACCCAGACGGAAAGGTTATCGAAGGCGTCTTCGACGGCCAAATTATGATTGGCCCCGACGGCAAGAACTATCCTGTCCCCGCCAACTACGCCTCTAAGTCCAAGCTCGTCGAGGGCGACCTCATGAAGCTCACCATTACCCCCGAGGGTAAATTCCTCTACAAACAAATCGGTCCGGTCGATCGTCGCTCGGTTATCGGCACGCTCGTCCATCACGACGATAAGTATTATGTCGAAGTCGCCGGCCGCGAATACGAAATCCTCTATGCCTCCGTCACCTATTTCCATCTTAAAGAAGGCTCTCAAGTCTCTGTTATTATCCCCGATAAAAACGACGACGCTCAGTGGGCCGCCGTCGAAGCCGCGCTTTAATGCTCGCTCTCTATCGTAAATACCGGCCTAAAAAACTCTCTGAAGTTTTAGGCCAAGAATCCGTCACCACCCCGCTCGAAAAGGCTCTAAGCTCCGGGAAAGTTTCTCATAGTTATCTCTTTACCGGCCCGCGCGGCTGCGGAAAGACTTCCGTCGCCCGTATCCTCGCCCACGAAATCAACGGTTTCCCCTACGAGCTCGAAGATTCTTATCTCGACATTATCGAAATCGACGCCGCCTCCAACACTGGCGTCGATAACATTCGCGACCTTCGAGAAAAGGCCCTTATCGCCCCCTCAGAAGGGAAGTATAAGGTCTATATCATCGACGAAGTCCACATGTTATCCAAGTCCGCCTTTAACGCTCTCTTAAAAACCCTCGAGGAGCCGCCCGCCCATGTCGTTTTTATTCTCGCCACGACAGACCTCGAAAAGGTCCCCGTCACCATCACCTCTCGCTCTCAAGTCTTCACCTTCCGCCTCGCCGACCCAGAAACCATGTTTTCTCATCTTAAATCTATCTGTGCCGCCGAAAAAATCTCTATCTCCGACCAGGCTCTAAAGCTCGTCGTCTCTCGCGGCGGCGGCTCCTTCCGTGATTCGCTCTCTCTGCTCGACCAACTTTCCTCTCTCGCCGACGGAACCACCGAGCTCTCCGAAACGCTCGTCGCTAAGACCCTCGGTCTCCCGCTCGGCTCCGCCGTCGAGTCTCTACTTTCCGCCTATACAGCCGGAGATTTTTCGGAAGTTTCCTCCGCGCTCAAAACTCTCCTCGCCGAAGGGTTAAAGCCCGAATCTATCGCCGAAGCTCTAATCAAAAAAATCCTCTCCGCCCCCATCCCGTCCCTTCTCCCGCTACTGGAAACCCTCCCCTCCGTCTCCGCCCCCTACCCCGAAGCAAAGCTGCTGTTGGCCTTATTATCGAATAACGGTAGCGTGCGCGAGCGGGGAGACAAGTCCGTTCTCGGCAACGATGCCACGGGCGGCGAGGCGAATGTTCTTTCGTCGGAGGGTACGGAGCTACGGCGAGTATTAGCGCGCGACACCCGCGACGGCGGGCTGGCGCGACGCGCCTCCGACAAAGAATCG
>CAYUIH010000099.1:0-1562 GCA_964444775.1 uncultured Candidatus Saccharibacteria bacterium | reverse complement strand
GGCATACGAGCTTAGACGGAGTGACTGGAGTTCAGACGTGTGCTCTTCCGATCTGATAATCTTTAGGTTGTGTTTCGGATTTACTCATAACTGGCGGTTATTATAACAAATTTTTACGGATTAGTAAAGGGTTGGTGGGCTCTACAGGGCTTGAACCTGTGACCTCACGAATGTGAATCGTGCGCTCTAGCCAGCTGAGCTAAGAGCCCATATGTGATATAATAGCACAAATGGATAAGTTTGAAAACGAATATAACGAAATACAAAAGTTTTTAGCGCGGCCGGACGCGTTTGCCGACCCGGAGTTTGCTGCTAAGAGCAAGCGCGGGGCGGAGCTGGCTGGGATTTTAGAGCTAGATAGGAAGATAAAGGCAGACGAAAAGGCGCTGGCCGAGGCACACGAGCTAGTGAGCGACCCAGAGCTGGGCGAGCTGGCGCGAGAAGACGCGGAGCGGCTTTCGGCGGAGCTAGAGAAAGAACGGGCGGAGCTGGAGGAGAAGCTGATTCCGCGCGACCCGCTAGATGATAAGCCGGCGATTGTAGAAATTCGCGCTGGGGCGGGGGGCGACGAAGCCTCGCTATTTGCGGGCGAGCTATATAAGATGTACCAAGGCTTTGCGAGCCGCAACGGACTGAGAGTGGAGCAAGTCTCGATAAGCGAGAACGAAGCGGGGGGCGTGAAAGAAGTGATTTTTAAGGTTTTGGGCGATGACGCATATGGGAAGATGAAGTTTGAAGGCGGCGTGCACCGCGTGCAGAGAGTGCCAGTGACGGAGAGCCAGGGGCGCATCCATACGTCCACTGCGACGGTGGCGGTGCTCCCCGAGGCGGAGGAGGCCGACCTAGAGATTAGGCCAGAAGATTTGAGAATTGACATTTATCGTTCGGGCGGGCATGGCGGCCAGGGCGTGAACACAACGGATTCGGCGGTGAGGATTACGCATTTGCCAACCGGAATCGTCGTGGCAATGCAAGACGAGCGGAGCCAACAACAAAACCGCGTGAAGGCGATGGCGATTTTGCGCTCGAGGTTGCTGGAGAGACAACGCGAGGAGGAGCGCAAAAACGCGAGCGAAGCGCGCAAGAGCCTAATCGGGACAGGCGACCGGAGCGAGAAGATTCGAACTTATAACTTTCCTCAAGATAGAATTACCGACCATAGAATCCACTATTCGCGTTCGAACATTAGTGCGGCGATGAGCGGGGAGATTGAAGATATCACGGCGGAGCTGAAAAAATATGAGCGAGGACTTTCGGCGGAAGCTTGACTTTCCGCGTGCGTATAAGGAGGGTAAACAAGATTTTTATGGGCGAGAGTTTTTAGTCTCGCCGGACGTGTTGATTCCCCGCCCCGAGACGGAGCTGATGATTGATGCGGTGAAAAATCTAGCTGGGAAGGCGTATCTGCCGGGGGTAAAGGCGGGAGAGGCGCGGCTTTCTAAACGCCCGAGAATCCTCGACGTGGGGACGGGGAGCGGATGTGTGGCGGCGACGTTGAAGCTGGAGATTCTGGAGGCGGAAGTGATGGCCTGCGATGTGTCACCTAAGGCGCTAGACACGGC
>CAYUIH010000098.1:0-1707 GCA_964444775.1 uncultured Candidatus Saccharibacteria bacterium | reverse complement strand
TCGAGACGGCGATATTTGAAGTGGATTTTTCCAAGCCAACAGAGGACGTTGATATGGAAAAGACCCGCTTCCTCGCCGATTTCGCGGATGGCGGTTTGTTTGGCGGTCTCGCCGGGCTCGATATGACCCTTCGGGATAGTCCAGCGGTTTTTGCTATCTTGGATGAGTAGAATCTCGATGTCCTTTTGGTCTTTGGAGAGACGAAAAACGATACCGCCGGCAGTCGGCTCCCGCACGATTTCTTGGATAGCGGGGCGCTTCCTGAAGACAGTTTCTTTGAACTTGTCGATAGCGGAGGGACGGTATTGTTTCGGAAGGGCTTCCGGAACCTTTAGGTTACTTCCCTGCCTTTTTTGAGGCGCTGGAGACTTTCTCTGCGCCGGACTTTGGTTTGGGGTCATGAGATTTCTTTGATGAATCGTCATCGGAACCGAGTCCAAGTTTCTTGAACGCGGAGCCGAGAACGCCGTTGACAAATTTTGAGGAATTTTCGGAGCCGAAAGCCTTGGCGAGCTCGACGGCTTCGTTTATGGCGACCTTCGGGGGGACGGACTCGTGGGCGTATTTAAGCTCGTAGAGACCGATACGAAGGGTGTTGCGGTCGATGGCGGCGATGGTTTGAATCGGCCATTCGGGGGCGAGAGGCGCGAGATCGCTATCTAGCTCGTCGGCGTGTTCGACCACGCCACGGGCGAGACGATAGACAAACTCGGTGTCGCCGAGCGCCTTTTCGTATGGAACGATGTTTTTAGCGACGATATGGTCGATGTCGGCTGCTGAGTCGCCCGCCTTACTCCGGAACTCATACTCGTATAAGCTCTGGAGCGTGATGATTCTACCTAGATGCCGATTACTAGCCATTATTTACCGCTTTTCTTGCATTTTTTACAGCTGCAATCTTTGCAGGTGCAGGTGCGACAATCGCAACCGCAGGCTTTACATTTGTAGGTTTTGACCTTTAGATTAGGGGTCTTTTTCTTGGTCTCGAAAGCCTTGACAGGGGAAATTTTGTTGACAGCACGGGCGAGGTCGAGGCGGATGTGGCTCCGACGAAGACCGGTTTTGCGCGGGCTGCTCTGTTTTTTAGGTTCAGGCATAATGCTCCTTAATAGATAACTTTGGGCTATTGTAGCATATTATGCGACTAAGTTCAAGAGGTGTGCGCGGGGGACGTAGATGTGTTTTTTAACGCCGGACTTAGTAAAGGACTGGACGTTTTTATCTTTAAGCGCGAGAGCGACTACTTTATCTTCGTCCTCGGCGTCGGCGGCAGAGACGGAGAGCTTAGCGCGGAGCTTGCCGTTGACTTGGACGACAATCTTGACCGTGTCGCTGACGAGCTTAGACTCGTCCCAGGTCGGCCAGACGTCGTCGGCTTTTAGGTATTCCAACATCTCGGAGGCGAGGTGAGGAGCGAAGGGCTTGAGCAGCTTGGCGAGCGTAACCAAGTCTTCTTTAGAGGCGCCGGATTTGTAGAGCTCGTTGACGTATTCCATTAAGGCGGCGACAGCCGTGTTGAAGCTAGCCCGGTGCAAGTCAGTTGTAACTTTCTTAATGGTTTTATTTCTAATAATTGAATTATTAGATTTTGTTAATTTTTTATCAAAACAGAGTGACCAGCAGCGGTTGAGGAAGCGGTAGTCGCCGCCGACGCATTCGGTAGACCAGGCAGCATCTTCGTTGTAGGGGCCGATGAACATTTCGTAG
>CAYUIH010000097.1:0-1714 GCA_964444775.1 uncultured Candidatus Saccharibacteria bacterium | reverse complement strand
ATTTTGGTGCCGAGAATGACTTGCATTCTTTTCCTTTCCCTTAAATTTAACATTAGTAAATCTAGACTTGTAGGTAGTTTCTCGGGAGGGTTTCCGTGAAAGCAGTTCCCTGCCCAAGACACGCCTGTGCGTCTAGGTATAGATATACGCCTATCATTATACTACGATTCCAAGAGAAAAACAAGAGGAATATGAAAAAACTTGTTGCGCGAAGGGGGGGGGGGTGTATAATAAAAACATGAGCACTAAACGATCTTCTAAAACAAATATCAACGATAAGGGCGGTTGCGGAAATTGGCGCGTTAAGGTCAACGTCTGCTTGCTGGCGCTGATGACGGCGGCGTTTGCGGTGCTGACGGTTCTGGCGGGGCAAGAGGCGCTGAGATACAAGAAAGGCATGATGACGGTGGTGTCGGATGCACCGGCGTTGTGCCATGATGACGAAAGATACGCCGAACAAGGGACGATAGAGGGCGCGTATGTTTGCCGAATTGACCAGTACGACGAAAACGGCGAGCCGGCGCGAACGGACGAGCTGAACGACCACACTTTCTTTTTGCAAGATACGATTATGTTCTCGCGCGAAGTGGAGATTTTCTATTTCCGCGGACTGGCGATGTTTATTGGTGCGCTATTTACGATTGCGGGGGTGGGAGCGACGGTTGTATATTGGAATCATAACCGCTAATGCGAGCGCGGAGCTCAACTCCGCAAAAATTGCTTAAAAAATACCCCCGCGAGGGGGTATTTTTAGGGGAGAACTAGAGGTTCTCGATGTCCTCGGCGGTGGGCTCGGCGGGGCGCTCGGTTTCGAGCGGGGTGATGCCGGTGCCGACCGGAATCTTGCGGCCGATGATGACGTTTTCCTTCAAACCGTGGAGGTGATCGACGCGGCCGTTGATGGCGGCGTTGATAAGTACACGGGTCGTGTCCTGGAAGGACGCGGCAGAGAGGAAGGAGTCGGACCAGATGGAGACCTTGGTGATACCGAGGAGAAGCGAGTCGAAGGAAGCCGGGGATTTCCCTTCTTCCACGAGGAGCTGATTCTCGGCTTCGACGGCGGCGCGGCCGACGATGTCACCGGAGACAAAGCTCGAATCACCAGATTCGGCAATCATCACGCGGTTGAACATTTGGCGGATAATCACCTCGAAGTGTTTGCTGGAGATTTCGTGACCTTGGGCGGCGTAGACGGACATGACGTCGTTCATGATGTAGCGCTCGGTAGCCTCTGTCCCCTTGTAGCGCAAGAGATCTTGGAGATTCAAAGAACCGGTGGTGAGGCGGTCGCCAGCGGCGACGACATCGTCAGTTTTAACGACGAGCTCAGCGGAGTTAGGAATCTCGATGCGGGTAGGAGCGCCGGCGGTGCCAACGAGAATGATGGCGCCATCGACGAGCTGAGCGTTGCCGTCGAACGGAGCGACTAGTGGCTCGGCGCCCTTAGGCTTAGAGGCGATAACGTCGCCAGCCTTGACGGTGGCACCGTCCTTAACCTTAGCCTTGCGGCCGTCGAGCTCGATGCGCTCGGTGTCGCCAGCTTGAGGGGTGATGGTGACGATGTAATGGTTGCCGTCTTCGTGAGCTTCGACCGTACCGTCGATTGGTGTAATCCAAGCTTGACCCTTCGGGGTGCGAGCTTCGAGAAGCTCCTCGACACGCGGAAGACCGCGAGCGATAGCACCGGAACCGGCGAGACCGGAGCCGTGTTTCG
>CAYUIH010000096.1:0-1801 GCA_964444775.1 uncultured Candidatus Saccharibacteria bacterium | reverse complement strand
AACACGTCCGCAACTTCCCGTTCCTCATGGGCCAAGGCAACTGGTTCGGCTCCGAGAAGCTCAAACCAAACGACACACTCCGCGACGTGATAAAACACGGCACTCTCTCCATTGGCTTCATCGGCCTTGCCGAAACGCTTGTCGCTATGACTGGCAAACACCACGGCGAATCCGAAGACGCCCAAGAACTCGGTCTCGACATTATTGCTCACATGCGCGAGAAGTGTGACGAGTTCTCTCGTAAGCACATGCTAAACTACTCGCTCCTCGCCACTCCGGCCGAGGGTCTCGCCGGCCGCTTCACCAAGATTGACCGTAAAGAATATGGTGTCATCGAAGGTGTCACGAATCGCGATTTCTACACTAACTCCTTCCACGTTCCTGTTTACTACCCGATTTCCGCTTTTAAGAAAATAGAAATCGAAGCGCCTTACCACGCGCTCTGCAACGCAGGACATATTAGCTACATCGAACTCGACGGCGACCCGACCCAAAACATCGAAGCCTTCGAGGCGGTCATTCGCAAGATGCACGATTGTGGCATCGGCTACGGCTCGGTCAACCACCCTGTCGACCGCGACCCGGTCTGTGGCTTCTCCGGCATTATCTCCGGCCACACCTGCCCGTCCTGCGGCCGCGAAGAAGGCGATATTCCGTTTGAACGTCTTCGCCGCATCACTGGCTACCTCGTCGGCACGCTCGACCGCTGGAACGACGGAAAGAAAGCCGAAGAACGCGAACGTGTGAAGCACAATGTCGATGGGGTGTATAATGTAGATGAGAAATGTAAACGTGAGGTAGAAAAACTTTATGCCGACAAAGCCCTCGGAAAAGAATAATAAAAAAATCGAAGTTGGAGTGCCGGGTAAAATCCGGCTCTCCGGCCCGCTCGAACACGACAATATCGTCAACGGCTATGGCCTCCGCGCTGTCCTCTGGACTCAAGGTTGTTTCCGCCACTGTAAAGGTTGCCAAAACCCTGAGACTTGGGATCCAACCGCCGGCTTTCTCGTCGATATAGAGGAAGTTAAGGAGCGCCTCAGTCAGTTTGAGGGTCAAGCCGGCCTCACCTTCTGTGGCGGCGAGCCGTTCCTTCAGCCGGAGGCGTGTAAAGAAATCGCCGACTGGGTGCGTAAAGAGCTCGGCTGGAACGTCTGGAGCTTTTCCGGCTACACTTACGAGCAAATTAAAGAATATGGCGGCGCCGCTTGGGAGTTCTTAAAGTCTCTCGACGCCCTCATCGACGGCCCCTTTATCCTAGAGGAGCGCGATCTCACGCTGAAATTTCGCGGCTCCCGCAATCAACGCCTCCTCCATCTCGACCTCGGCACCGGCAAGATTCTCAAAGTTGAATAAGCCCCCGAGGTATTATATAATATATATTATATATGCCGAAAATCAAGTTTACGATTATTACCCTCTTCGAGGACGCTTTGAAGCCCTATCTCGGGACGAGCATGATGTGGAAGGCGGCCGAAAAGGGAATCGCCGAGTTTGAGTTTGTTAACCTGCGCGACTTTGGCCTCGGCCCGCACAAGTCCGTCGACGACACGCCCTATGGCGGTGGCGACGGGATGCTCCTCCGCTGCGAACCAGTTTTTGCTGCCGTCGAGTCAGTTAAAACAAAGAATAGCGTCGTTATTTTGCCTACCCCTGTTGGTCAAACTTGGAATCAGAAGTTAGCACGACTATTTGCGAGCGGGGAGATGTGTCCGTTCGAAGGACCTGAAGACTTAGCCAAAGCGGCCCTGATCGGTCCGAGAACGGACCATCGACCGCAAGCGAGCAATACTCCGCACTA
>CAYUIH010000095.1:0-1891 GCA_964444775.1 uncultured Candidatus Saccharibacteria bacterium | reverse complement strand
CTTGCACGCCTTACGGCATATGCTCCTAAGGCATACGTGTATACCAATTTCACCATCCGGGCTTACTGCTATTATATCATTTTCCATTAGAAAAAGGTAGTTTTATAAAAAACCTCTTGCGCAAACAAAAGCGGTTTGCTATTATAGGAATAAGCATAAAAAATAGAAAGGATTGCTTATTTATGAAAACAAACTCTAAAAAGGGCTTCACCATTATCGAGGTCGTGCTCGTCCTCGCTATCGCTGGCCTTATCTTCCTCATGGTCTTCATTGCGCTCCCGAATATGCAACGTTCTCAGCGCGATACGCAACGCCGCAACGATTACTCTGCGTTGTCTGCGAACATGACCCAATACATGACTAACAATAACGGCGCTCTTCCGTCCAGCTTCGCTTCCGGTTCCGCTGCTAAGTTTATCAACGCCAGCGGCAACGACCCAGACGGTATTCCTTACAACCTAAAGGTCAAAAAATGTTCCAGCGCTAGCGACTGTAAGGTCGATCTCCCTGCTGTAGATCGTGGCAGCACCGGCTCGACCGTTTATGTGGTCACTAACGCTGGTTGTAAGGATGGCGCCCTCGACTACAAGAAGTCCACTCGCGCTTTCGCTATTTATGGCAACCTCGAAACTGGTACCGGCACTTATTGCCAATCCAATAGCTAGTCTTCCTTTCTGTCTATAAACTGCGAGTACATTAAAATCTCTCTCCGCGGTGTCGGAGAGAGATTTGTATCCAACCCTTTTTAAGTCATTCCCCTAACAAATAATATGCCCCTAAGTCAGAAAGTTATCATTATTGGTGGTGGTCCCGCCGGTCTCACTGCGGCTTACGAATTGCTCGACAAGTCTAAAAATTTTGAGGTTGTCGTCCTTGAAGAGTCTAAAGTTTTTGGCGGCATCTCCCGCACGGTTAATTATAAAGGCAACCGTATGGATATGGGCGGCCATCGTTTCTTCTCTAAAGTCCCCGAAGTTAATAGCTGGTGGGAGAAAATGCTCCCAACCCAAGGCGCTCCGTCTTTCGACGATAAAAAACTCGGTAAAAAGCCCAACACTAAGAAAGGCGGCCCCGACCCAGAAAAGACCGACCGCGTCATGCTTCGCCGCAACCGTCTCTCGCGTATCTTATTTAACCAAAAATTTTTTGATTATCCTATCTCGTTTAAAGCCTCTACGATCAAAAACATGGGGCTTGGCACTACCTTTATTATTGGCTGTTCTTATCTAAAATCCGCCCTTCATAAACGCCCAGAAAACTCTCTCGAAGATTTCTATATCAACCGCTTCGGCAAAAAACTCTACTCCATGTTCTTCGAGAATTATACCGAAAATCTCTGGGGTCGCCATCCGCGTGATATTTCTCCCGAGTGGGGCGCTCAGCGTGTAAAAGGGCTCTCTATCTCCGCTATCCTTAAAGACATTCTCGGTAAAGCTTTCAAAAAGAAAAATCGCAAGGTAGAAACCTCGCTTATCGAAGAGTTTGCTTATCCCAAACTTGGCCCCGGCCAGCTCTGGGAAATCACCGCTGAAGAAATCCAGAAAAAAGGCGGCAGAATAATCACCGAGGCTAAGGTTGTCGGCATCAAAAAAGATAAAAACAACCGGCTCACGGGCGTCGTCTACGAAAAAGCCGGCAAAAAAGTCACTCTCTCTGGCGACTATGTAATTTCCTCCATGCCGATTAAAGACCTCGTCGAAGCCATGAATGATGTGCCGGCTAAGTTCGCCAAAATCGCCTCCGGCCTTCCTTACCGCGACTATATGACCGTCGGTATATGCAGAGTACATCATGAGAAATGCTGGACTGGGTGAAGAACAAGCTGGAATCAAGACTGCTAGGAGAAATATCAATAAACTCACATATGCAGATGACACCACCCCTATGGCAG
>CAYUIH010000094.1:0-1923 GCA_964444775.1 uncultured Candidatus Saccharibacteria bacterium | reverse complement strand
GGCGGCGCTATGACCGAAAAAATTTGGAACGGCCTCATCTCCATCGTCGGTTTAACCGAAGAACAAGCCGCAGGCGTCATGGGTAATATGCAGGCCGAGTCTAATTTTAACCCCGCCCAACACGAAGTTTCCATGTTACCCTGTCACAACAAACCCGCCTCCACCTCTTGTGGTCTCGGATTAATTCAATGGTCTTTCGAACGCCGCACCAGCATGTATAGTTATGTCACCTCGTCAGAGCCATCCCTCAAATCAATCCTCGACGATTATACAAAATATAGCAACACCTACGTGTCTGGTGAAGAATTTCTCAGTCGCCTAAACGACGACGAAGTCGCCAACCGTCTTGTCCAACTCGAACTTGAATTTTTACGTGACGAATTAAAAAACTATTCCGAATATAGTGGTATTTTCAATCAATCATCTGTCGACTCCGCCGCCGAATTTTTCCTTCGCAATGTCGAAAAACCTGGCGACATCGAAGGCCAAGTTTCTTTACGCCAATCTAACGCCCAAGCTTTCTATAATATGTATCACGGCTCAACCCCTGCTGGCGATGGAACTAGCTCTGGCACCGCCTCATCCTGCTCCTTATCATCCAGCGGTATGACCCTCGAAGAAGCCAATCAACTTATGGCCGCCTATCGCACCGAAGCCGCCAAGAAACAAACTGGCACTCTTACAGTTCTTGGTGCTCGTGTTGACCAACCGTCTGACGGCGCCTGTAAAGACGGCACTCTTAACAACTGCTCCGCCTTCTCTCAATGGTTCGTTAATAAATACACTTCTATCAATGCATCACTCTATCAAGGTTCTCAATTCGCTAAAAATCTCATTGCCTCTGGTCGCGCAGAGGACGGCGGCCACACTCCTCAAATTTCCGCCGTAATGAGCGAAGGGCCAATGACTGGTAGCGCCGGTGGCTACCCCAACCACACCGGTATCGTCTTGGGCATAGATATAGAAAACGACAAAATCATCATCGGCGAAGCAAGTTGTTCCAAAGGCTTCACTGATTCTATGCCCGGTGCTCACGAATATAGTCTAAGTGATTTCACCAAAAACGAAACCTATGCCCCTTCCTACGCTTATCTTGATAATGTTCTGAAAGGACTTTAATGGATCCAACCTTTAATTTTAGAGCTCTACCCCAAAAATCCAAAATCTTACTTTTATCCCTCGGTTTCATTATCTTAGTTTTATTCATCCTAGTCATTATTATTACTCGTCTTCCCAAAGTTTCTGCCGACTCAATTTCTATCGAAAATTATCCGGCGTCTTTCCCAAAAGAATACGAATCCGAGCTAGAATCTAAAATTCTTCACATTCTCAACCTTAACGCAAACACCAAAAAAGGCACCGCCACTGCCACCATCCGCGAAGATTCTATCGAAGAAACCACGGTCAACAATATTTCTTACGCTTCATTTTTAGTCGATCTAGACGCTTATAAATCTACCTTCGCTATTACCTTAAGTTGGTCAGACTCCGTCATGATCTCCGATAATGTTTTTATCTCTTGCCCAAACCCAGAAGAGTCAGCCTTCCCAGAAACCCCCTGTTCCGATAACCCAGGTTACTCTCATAATCTATCTTACTATGCTATTCTTGATGCTTTCCCGATGTCCAATTCGCTCTATCAAGTTACTTATACCTATTCTGGCGACGATTTAACTTTTACTTATCTCAACACTGTCATAGAAAAGCTCCGAGCCGCTTCTAACTCACTTGCCGACTATCGCTTTACAATCAAATCCCCAGAGCTAACCACTTTCTCCGCTCAATCTTCTTCCGCCTCCGATCCTCTCGCTTTTCTTCGCGAAACTTATCAATCTGCCGATTGCGCCATTCTTAAAGGTAAATCAGAAGATAATTACTATTACACTACCATCACTACCGGCTCAGCCTCAACTTATAGCCTCA
>CAYUIH010000093.1:0-1965 GCA_964444775.1 uncultured Candidatus Saccharibacteria bacterium | reverse complement strand
TAATAAAGACCAAACTTATTTTCTCTACCGTATCTCTCAAAAAGCGGTCGAGAAAACGCTCTTTCCGCTTGCTCAGCTTAAAAAGCCAGCGGTTAAAGCCCTTGCCGAAAAACACGGCCTGTCTAACGCCTATAAAAAAGAGTCTATGGGCGTCTGTTTTGTCGGCGACGTTGGCATGAAAGATTTTCTCCGCGAATATCTCGACCTTCAGCCGGGAGAAATCCGCGAGCTAGAGACGGATAAAGTCCTCGGCTTTCATGACGGCGCCGTGTTTTATACTCTCGGCCAGCGCCACGGCCTCTATATTGGTGGCGGCTTACCCTATTATGTAGTCCAAAAAGACTTATCAAAAAATATCGTTTATGTCTCCAAAAATCTCAACGCTGCCGATTTATGGGCTAAAGAAATCGCGCTTGAAAACATCTTTTTGCGCAGCTCGTCCGACTTGCCAAAAGATGGCAATCTCCTCATTCGGATTCGCCACCGCGCCCCGCTCGTCCCAGCCCGTTTTGAATTCCTCGGCCAAAACCTACCAGAGAAAGACACTATTTTAAGCGCCGGCAAAATTATCCTAAGCGAGCCAATCAAACGTCCCGCCTCCGGCCAGTCTATCGTCTTTTATAACGGCGACACTCCTGGCTCCGTTTGTCTCGGCGGCGGTATCGTTAAATAGCCATAAAAAATCCCTGATATACAGGGATTTAGAAATAAATCTTGGTAGAATCGTTTGCCCACTCGCGCGCGCGGCGTTTAAGCGCCACCTGGATTTCTTTATAGAGCCGATCAAACTCCACCTCATCAAACTCCTTTCGGCTAAACGAAAGCGCCATTTCTTGCACCTCCAGCTCATTTAAGATATGCTTAACCCGACGGTCGAGCGTATTATAATATCTCTGGAGTCGTTCTTGGCGCTTATCCGGCGACTCACCCGACAAAACCATCGCCCGCGCCACCTCAAAGTCGGCCAGCGTCCGCTCCAGCTGTGCGACGAGCTCGTCAATCTGGCTTGCGCGGTTTCTTCCGCTGATACTGGTTTTCTTAAACCTCGGCTGGGGCTCCTCGGCTGGTTCGCTACTGGTTGGGTCGCCCGGCAAAAAGAGTGCCTTAGATAAAAGTGCAAACATAGTCTCCCCTCCTCGACATAGTATCTTTATATTATACATAATTTAGCGCATTTTGTCAATGAGAGTAGGTTGCTGCCCGCAGAGAAAACTGCTATAATAATCCATTATGAACGCAACCGAAATTCGCCAAAAATATCTAGATTTTCAAGTTAAAAAGGGGCATAAAGTTATCGCCCCCGCTCCGCTCGTCCTCGAGAACGACCCGACCACGCTCTTTACTGGCTCCGGGATGCAACCGCTCCTGCGCTATCTCCTCGGCGAGCCACATAAAGACGGCACTCGCCTCACTGATTCTCAGCCTTGCCTTCGGCTCCAAGACATCGAAGATGTAGGTGATCCACGCCACACCACCGTTTTTGAAATGCTCGGCAACTGGTCGCTCGGCGATTATTTCAAGCGCGAACAAATCGAAAATTATTTTGAATTTCTTACCAAAGAAATCGGCCTCGACCCGGAGAAGATTTTTGTCACCTGCTTTATCGGCAACGAAAAATATGGTATCCCGCGCGACGACGAAGCCGCGGCTATCTGGCAGGATGTCTTTAAAAAAGCCGGCATCGACGCTAAAATCGCCGAAATCGACACCGCCGCAAACGGCGACAAGCGGGGAATCAAGCCTGGCGAACGGATTTTCTTCTATAACGACAAAGAGAACTGGTGGTCGCGTGGCGGCGGTTGTGACTCCACGCCTATCGGCGACCCTTGCGGCCCCGACTCTGAAGTTTTCTATGATTTTGGCGAGGATAAACAAGACGTTAAAAAATACGGCAAGAGCCACCCTGCTTCCGACGGTGCCCGGTTTATGGAAATCGGCAACCAAGTCTTTATGCAATATCGCAGG
>CAYUIH010000092.1:0-2000 GCA_964444775.1 uncultured Candidatus Saccharibacteria bacterium | reverse complement strand
CCTCGGCTTTGGTTTGGTCTGTTATGAGGTCTTTAACTAGCGGGTGCTCGGGGGCTAAAACTAGGAAGGTTGCGCCGAAGAGAGTATCCGGGCGAGTGGTGAAGACGGTAATAGTGGTTGAGGCTGTTGTTTTAAAATCGACTTCTGCGCCTTCGGAGCGGCCAATCCAGTTTCTTTGAGCGGTTTTAATTTTTTCGGGCCAGTCGAGGGAGTCGATGTCGGCTAAGAGTTCATCAGCGTAGGCGGTGATTTTAAAGAACCACTGCTTCATTTTCTTTTTCTCGACTTCGTGGCCACAGCGCCAGCAACAGCCGTTTTCTACCTGCTCATTGGCGAGAACGGTTTGATCGACTGGGCACCACCACTGATAAGATTCTTTTTGATATGCTAAGCCCTTTTCGAAGAGTTTGAGGAAACACCACTGAGTCCATTTATAATACTCTGGGTCGGAAGTGTTGATTTCTCGCGACCAGTCGATAGCATAGCCGAGGCGCTTGGCTTGTTTGCGGAAGTTTTTGATGTTGGTGGCAGTAGCTTCTTGGGGAGAGATGCCGGTTTTGATGGCATAATTTTCTGCCGGGAGGCCGAAGGTGTCGTAGCCGAAGGGCCGGAGCACGTTTAGCTCTTGTTGAGTGTAGAAACGAGTCAAGACATCGACGATTGTGAAGTTGCGGACGTGGCCGACATGAAGGCCGGCGCCGGAAGGATAGGGGAACATTTCCGCGAGGAACATTTTAGGCTTTTTAGAAGAGTCGTCCGCGGCGAAGGGCTTTTCCTTCTCCCAACGGGCTTGCCATTTGGCTTCGATTTTTAGAGGGTCATAACGATTCATTAGTTAATTATAACATATCTTTATAAATTAGAGATAACAAGGGAGCCTTGGCGGACGATGATGGGCTTTTTGCCGGTTAAGTCGACGATGGTTGAAGGGAGACGACCTTGAGGGGTCTTACCCGTGACGAGTAAATCGACCTTAGGGAGGGTTTCCTTGATGGTTTCGGAATCGGTCGCCGGTTGATCGCCGCGAGGGTTGGCGGAGGTGAGGAGGAGCGGGCCGGAGGAGGGGAGTAGGGCGGAAAAGAGGGAGGATTTAGGGATACGGATGCCGATGGTGGAGAAATGGTTAAAGTAAGGGTGAGAAAACTCGGGGTTTTTATGCAGAATAAGGGTGATTTCTCCGGGGATGTATTTGAGGAAATCACGGGCGGACTTAGTTAAGAGAGCGTAGGACTCGATAGCGGCGACAGACTCGGGGACGAGGGTGAAAACCTTACCCGATTTAAGATCGCGACGTTTGAGATAAATCAACTTTTCGAGGGCGGTGGCGGAGTTGAGCGAGATGGCTAGGCCAAAGACCGTCTCTGTGGGGAGAGCGATAACCTTGCCTTCCTTAAGGGCTTTAAGGATAGCAGAAGTGGATTCGCGCTGGACTTCAATCATGAATCTAGTATAACATAGTCTGCGAGTTATGATACAATAAAGATATGAAAGAAAAAGTGGAGCTTAAACCGTCGGATTTTGTGCATTTGCACAACCATACGCATTATTCCCTGCTGGACGGGCTGACCAAAATTCCCGAGCTGGTGGAGTTTGTGAAGGAACATGGCATGGAAGCGGTGGCGGTGACCGACCACGGCACGATGTCGGGGTTGGTTGAGCTGTATAAGACGGCGCAAGAGGCGGGGATTAAGCCGATTTTGGGGCTTGAGGCTTATGTCGCGGCGCGGCGGCTGGAAGACCGCGACCCGGCGCACGACAAACAGAGGTTCCACATTACGTTACTGGCGATGAACAACAAGGGGTTTGAGAACTTATGCCGGATTATGTCGCGGGCGGAGATTGATGGAAAGTATTATAAGCCGCGAACTGACCACGCGGACATGGAGAAGTATAGCGAGGGGGTGATTTGTCTATCGGGATGTGCGGGGTCGGAGATTTCTGAGGCACTGAGGGCGGGAGACGAGAAGAAGGCGCGAGAGCTGATTGAGTGGCATAAAAAG
>CAYUIH010000091.1:0-2022 GCA_964444775.1 uncultured Candidatus Saccharibacteria bacterium | reverse complement strand
AATCCCGACGGAAGTAGACGGAGAATATGGCCCGACGACAGCTAAAAACGTGACCCTGTTCCAGATTAGAAATAGGCTGGAAACAGACGGCGTGTTTGGCTCGGGAAGCGCGGGAGCGGCAAAGATTACCCTTTCGCAGATGCGCAACTATCACTACGAGGAAAACCTGCCTTATGTGGCAGAAAAAAGAGCCACAGACGGTTATCTTGTCTACATCACGACCTACAAAGACTACACAAACACCGGGAGTTTTCCGAGAATGACTCTGTTTAAGAAAGTCGACGGATACTGGCGGTATCAGTGGTCGACGGTGATTACGGTTAACGGTAACACCAGCGAATTTGACATTGTTCCCTACGGCGTACATACGCTCGGCGAAGGACTATTGTCGAACGGAACCTTTACGATTGATCAAGATAGGCTGACAGAATTGTATTCTAACTGTTCAGCAAACACGATTCTCGTGATTGACAATCGCAACTACACCCCTTGATAGGGGAAGCACTCCGCAAGGGGTGCTTTTTATTTGTCGAGGTGTTTTTTGACGGCACCGACGACGGCGTCTTTGACGGCGCCGGTGGTCTTTGTGACGTCGGAGGCGGCGGCATCAACCGCGTCGCCGGCCTTGTCGACGACCTTTTGGCCGCCCTTGGCGATTTTGCGAAGGTCTTTGATAAGATGCTTTGCCTCGTAGGTGACATCAAAGAGTTTGGTGATAAGGACGATACCGAGGACGAGGAAGATAAAGAGAGTGAGGCTTAAGACGATAGCGATAATCCATTCGGCGGTGTTCATAGTTTAACTCCTTTTAGTTTTTAGTGATGAAGTCACGATATTCGTCAGCGAAAGGTTCGTTGTCTAAGAGATATTTGGCTTGGGCGAAGGCGTAGTTACGCAGGTCGCCGGTGGTCATCCAGAGGCCGGAAGTTTGTTTAGCATAAACCTTGCCGGTGGGGATAAGCTTAGCGATGGCGTCGGCTGTCCAGAGCTCGGCGTCGAGACCGGTGTATTTAGGATCGAGATATTGGAAAATCTCCGGGGTTAAGAGGTAGCGGCCGTAAGAAGCGAGATCGGACGCGGCGTCTTCGGGGGCGGGTTTTTCTACTAGGCCTTTGAGGACTTTAGTCTTTGGGTCGTAGTCGACGGAGGCGTATTTTTTGATTTCTTCGTGAGGGACGAGTTGGGCGCCGATGATAGCGCGAGCGTCGGGGTGTTGAGCGAAAGAATCAACGAGATCTTTAACGGCGGAGGGGCCGAAGACGACATCGTCAGAATAGCAGACGATAAAAGCTTCATTGTCGTTAATGAACTGGCGGGCGCTGGCGATAGGGGAGCCGTTGCCGTAGGGGAGAGACGGATCTTGGACGATAACGGTGATTTTAGGGAAGCTAAGGACGGCCTCGACGGAGGCAAAGCGATCTTGTTTACCCTGGGAGTAGAGCTGTTTCTTGGCCTTCTCGGCGGGATCGTTAAAGTAGTTTTCGTAGATGGCCTTCCCCTCGGGGGTGGCGACGAGAATGATTTCTTCGATGCCGGCGGAGAGACATTCTTCGATGACGAGCTGAATCACGGGGCGGTTGCCTATCGGTAACATGGCCTTAGGGATGGTTTTGGTGATGGGGAGAAAACGAGAGGCAAAGCCGGCGTCGGTGATGATGGCTTTTTTAGGAGTGGTGTAGTTCATAATGAACTCTATTATAGTATGTTTTTAGCGTTTTTTCGAGGATTTTGCCTTTTTGGCGTGTTTTTTGCGGGTTTTGGCGGCGAGAGCAGCGGATTCTTGGCGGGCGGCGCGATCTTCGAGCTTTTGAGCGCGATTGTGGACGCCGTAAAAGAGAGCGCAGGTGCCGAAGATGAGGAGATAGACGCCGAAGAAGCGGACAAAGAAGGAGCCGGAGTTAAAGATGACAACGCCCATGATGGAGCCAATCATGCCGGAGAAGACCCAGGTGAAACGATCGGTAGGATCTCAAGGGGCGGCAGCGCCTCCACGTCCTCTTTCGTCATCACGGCCCAGGCTGG
>CAYUIH010000090.1:0-2053 GCA_964444775.1 uncultured Candidatus Saccharibacteria bacterium | reverse complement strand
TAATGCACCGCCACGGATACAAAGGCCGCAAGTTCGGCCGCGAAACCGACCAGAGATTGGCACTGACTCGTGGGCTGATGTGCTCTCTGATTAAATACCAAAGTATAACCACCACTCTCGCTCGCGCTAAAGAAATCCGCCGCTCGACCGAAAAGCTTATCACCCTCGCGAAGAAAGGTACTCTCGCCTCTCGCCGCCTTGTGATTGCTCGCCTCGACGACATGGAAACCGCCGACCTCTTAATCGACGTTATCGTTCCCCAAATCAAGCGCAATTCCGGCTACCTCAAAATTGAGCACGCCGGCTTCCGCAAGGGCGACCACGCCGAGATGGGTACGATTTCCTTTGTCGACGACATCGATCTCGACCTCAAGCAGCCCGAGCAGAAAGGTAAGAAATAACCATGAATAAAACTTACTCTCAGAAATCCTCCGAGATTTCCCGCGGGTGGTGGCTCGTTGATGCGAGCACCATGCCCCTCGGCAAGCTCGCTGTCGTCGTCGCCGACAAATTGATGGGAAAGAGCAAAGTTACCTTCACCCCCCATATCGACAATGGCGATTACGTCGTCGTCACCAACGCCAAACATCTCGTTGTCACTGGCGAAAAGCTGACCGACAAAAAATACTACCGCCACTCTGGCTTCCCCGGTGGCTTGACCGAACTTAAGCTCGAAGAAGTTATCGAAAAAGATCCTTCTCTGGCTATTCGCGAAGCCGTCAAGGGAATGCTCCCGAAGAACAAGCTAGCGGCCGACCGCCTCGCTCGCCTGCGGGTTTTCCCCGAAGCTGAGCACGCTCACACCGCTCAAAATCCAAAGGAGATTAAATAATGGCAGATAAATCCTACGTTTATGGCCTCGGCCGCCGCAAAGCCGCTTCCGCCCGTGCTCGCCTCTATAAAGGCAAGGGCGAAATCACCATCAACGGCAAACCGGCGCTCGAATACTTCTCTGGCAACAAGGCCTATGTCGCCGAAATCACCGACCCGCTCGCTCTCGCTCAAAAACAAAAGAGCTACGACGTCTCGATTCGCGTTATCGGTGGCGGTCTCGCCGGCCAGGTAGATGCGATTAAACTCGCCATCTCCAAGGCTCTCCAGACCGAATCCCCCGACCTGCGCCCAGTGCTCAAAAAAGCCGGTTTCGTCAAACGCGACCCGCGCGAAAAAGAGCGCAAAAAGTACGGCCTCCGTTCCGCTCGCAAGAAAGAACAATTCTCAAAGCGTTAAGGAGCCGAGAAAAATACCCCAACAGGGGTATTTTTTGTGCGGAGAGCTCCCTTTTATTGACTTTTTGTCAATTTTTTGGTATAATATGGATATTATGTGTAACTCAAGGGAGAAAGCTCTGGAGATTCTTTGCTTTGTTTTTGAGGCTTGGAATTCTTCCTGGAAAAACGCCAAACTCTCCCTAGGGAATCTTAATCTATCCGAGGGAATCACGCGCCGCCTCACCTTCTTTGAGACAGAACAACGCCGCACTACTCTGGGGCTTCTCGCCCGACTCTTTGTCGCCTGGGACTCTGAAAACGAAGCAGATTTTTCCGCCAGTGTCGTCAGCCTCGCCAGCGAGCTTCGTCCCGCCTTCTGGTCGCTCGAAACCGATCCCGAAGAGGGAATTATGTTCTCTGATAGCCAGGCCTCTGTTCTCCGTTTTCACTCCAAACAAGTCGCCGGCATCTTAAAATCCGCCGTCTCCGACCTTAAATCGCTCCCGGCCAAATCCGCTCCCGTTCCTCGCTCGGCCAGCTTCGGCTTTATCGCCGAGGGGAATTATCTCGTTCCCGCTCCCGAGCCAACCGCCCCAGAAGACAACAAGCCGCTCACTCTCGAGCGCGCCGAGACCCTCATTCGGGAAAAACTCGGCCTCTCCTTCTTCGACTTCCTCGAGTGGAACACCGAGCCCGACTTCCATGCCGGCTATTTCCCGGCTCTCCTCCAAGAATCCACCGACCTCGGCTTCTAGCTTTTTTTGTCACTTTATAGTAAAATACCCTCATGGGCGAATGGCGGAATTGGTAGACGCGCCAGACTCAAAATCTAGTTCCCGCAA
>CAYUIH010000089.1:0-2070 GCA_964444775.1 uncultured Candidatus Saccharibacteria bacterium | reverse complement strand
TTTTGCCGACAAAATCTTCGTCTACACCCCTAAGGGCGATATTATCGACCTGCCTAAGGGCTCTCTCCCGCTCGACTTCGCCTTTCGCCTCCACTCAGAAATCGGCTCGCACGTCGTCGGCGTCAAAATCAACGGCAAGATGAGCAACCTCAACAAAAAGCTGGAGCACGGCGACGTTGTCGAAATCCTCACCTCTAAAAATCAAACCGCCCGCTCCTCCTGGCTCGACAAAATCATCACCCCCCACGCCCGTCAAAAGCTCAAACAAGTCATCAATAAAGACTAAATTTTATTTAACAGTTCTTCTAGTTCTTTATTGTTTCTAAACGTGATTGTAATAGATTTCGAAGTTAGTTTTACTTTCTTCGCTCTAAACTTCTTCACTAGGCTTTCTTCCCGCTCGACAAATTGGCTCTTTTTCACAATAGCGGCAGAAGACTTAGGCTTCTTCTCGCGGATATATTCTTCTACTCGCCGCGCCGGCCACCCGTCGTTGATAATTTTGTCGAGCAACATTTTCGCCATCTTTTCATCAACCGTAATTAGCGGCCGCATCACCCCCTCGGATAGGTTATGTTCCACCATCGCCTGCTTCGCCCAATCTGGGAGGTTCAATAGCCGCATGGTGTTTATCACTGACGATTCGCTCTTGCCAATTCTCTCGGCAATTTCCGCCGGGCTTAGGTTGAACTGTGTTTTTAGCTTCGCGTATGCCGTAGCCAGCTCAATCGCGTTCAAATCTTCTCTCTGCGCGTTCTCAATAATCGACAGCTCTAGCCGGTTTTGCGCGTCGAGCGTCCGCACAATCGCCGGGATTGTCGTAAGCCCCACTATCCCTGCCGCGCGGAATCGCCGTTCGCCCGCCACGATTTTATATTTTGCGCCCTCTTTTGTCACCACAATCGGCTGCAACACGCCGTTGGCCTTAATCGACTTAGCTAGCGCCTCCAGTGCCTCCGGCTCAAACTCTTGCCGCGGCTGTTCTTCGTCGCGCACAATTTTCTCCAGCGGAATCTCAAGGAGCTTCGACAACTTCGTGTCTTCCGAACTAGTCGGGTCAAAATCCTCATCAACTAAATCCGTCGGGATTAAACTCTCAAACCCGCGCCCTAATCCTTTCATTTTTTACCTCCTTTTTGTGTTCTATCCTCGACTTCTTTCGCCAGCTCCTTGTAGGCTCTTGCTCCCTTCGAGAACTTATCATATTCGCCCACCGGCGCACCGTGGCTCGGCGCCTCGGCAATCCGCACGTTCCGCGGAATCGTTGTGTCGAACGTTTTATCTTTAAAATACTTTCTAATCTCAAACATCACTTGTGCCGAAAGCGACGTACGTTTATCATACATCGTCGCTAACACCCCGAGCAGTTGTAGCTGCGGGTTCATCGCCTTTCTCACCAGCTTCATACTCTCGAGCAGTTGCGCCACGCCTTCCAGCGCATAAAACTCCGTCTGCACAGGAAGCAGCAGATAATCCGACGCAATCATTCCGTTCACCGTCAAAAGCGACAGGCTCGGCGGCGAGTCGATAATAATATAATCATAGTCCGCCTCTACTCGCGCCAGGGCGTTTTTTAATAGCCTAAACTTCCCCTGTTTGCTCACTAGCTCCACTTCCGCGTTCGCTAGCTCCGGCGTCGTTGGCGCAATGTCGAGATTTTTATATTTTGTCCCCAGAATCGCCCCCTCTAGCCCTGTCTCACCCATCATCACTTCCACCATCCCCGCTTCTAGTTCTTCCTTATCAATCCCTAGTCCGCTCGTCGCGTTTCCCTGCGGGTCAAAATCAATAATCAGCGTTCGGAATCTATCTTTCGCCAAATAATAGCCGAGGTTGACGGCTGTCGTCGTCTTCCCGACACCTCCTTTTTGATTTGTTATACAAATCACAATAGCCATATCCACTATTATAGCACAAAACAAGAAAAAAAGAAAAGCCCGCGAGCGGGGAGACAAGTCCGTTCTCGGCAACGTAACGGAGGCTACGGCCGAGTTACAAGCGGCCGCCGCCCGTAACGACGGGCCGGCGGAACGCTGTGTTGCCGAAACGGATTGTCGACCGCAAGCGAGC
>CAYUIH010000088.1:0-2183 GCA_964444775.1 uncultured Candidatus Saccharibacteria bacterium | reverse complement strand
GAAGCCCCGGCAGAAGCCTAAGGCAACAATAAAAATCCCCTCTTCGAGGGGATTTTTTAAAGAACGAGGGGTTAGCCGCCGATAACGACGACAGGGCCACAGCCGCATTTAGAAAGGCCAGAAATTGGCACGCCGCCATAAGGGTCATGCTTGGGACAAAAGTCGGGCTTTGCGCAAGTTGTGTCCTTAACAGCTTTGACGATTCTGAGTTCTGCCCAGTCACTGGCGAGTTCGCCGCAGTCGTTGGTGTAGACACAACGGAATTTCCAGCCATACTGGTCGTAACCGACTCCCTCGAGCTTGATACGCGAAGTGTCGGCGCCGGTAACCTTAAGGTCGGGGAAATCTTTAGTGATTTCGTCAGCGCGGACGACGCCCTTGGCCGTGAGAATTTCCCAATAGAAGCCAGTGTAACCTTCAGCGAAGGAAGTAAAGATAACTTCGCCGCCGTCGCGGATATAAAGTTCCTCAAGGGGGTGTTTGGTGATTTTGATACCCACACTCGACTGAGGGTCGCCGGGGTCGGTTTCTGCCTGTTCGGGATAGAGAGTCTCGTCCGGAGCAGGGTCAGCAAAGGCTGTGATAGACAGAGACAGAGCCAGGGTAAAAACAAGGACAAAAGCGAGCAATTTCTTCATGGTAAATTCCTCCTAAAACAAAAAATTAAGGATACCACTAATCGGTTGATTAGTCGTATCCTTATTATAGCACACTTTGGCCAAAAAGTCAATTAGATGTCTAAATCATCTAGCTCGTCCATCTCGGCGCGAGTTTTGTCGGCGAGGTCGCTATTTTCTTCCTCTTCTTCTGCAATATCAGAAGGGGTTTCGGCAGGGGCTTCAGCCGGAGTGGAAGCTTCGCCGTCGCCGCCGTCGGTGTTGATAATTTTGAGGTTATAGCGAGCGTCGTTCTTTGTGCCGAGGGCGCGGAGAAGGGTGCGGATAGACTGAGCGGTAGCGCCACGCTTGCCGATGACGCGGCCAACGTCTTCTGGGTCGACAGAGAGCGAGAGCAAGACGCCCTTTTCGTCGATTTTTCTTTCGATAGAAACTTTGTCGGGGTTATTGACGAGGGTTTTGACGATATATTCGACAAATTGCTGGTCGATGGTAGCCATAAGAAACTCCTTTAGATTTTATACTAGATATTTTAGCACTAATTCTCAATATCGTAAACTTGGCCGACAAACCAAACTTCGCCGGTAGCTTTGTCACGAATCAAGAAGAGGAACGGTTGGTCAAAGGTGAGGTCGATTTCTTCAACGGGGACGTCCCACTCATAATCGAAGTAGTTTCCAGCGCTGCCCATACCGCCAATAGCAGTAGCCGCAGCAGCCTTAATACCGTCATTGCTAAAATCAATATCAGCCATGTGCATAGCAACGTTTATAAAAGGCTTTTGAGAAGCTGCCTCGTCAAAGCTGAGCATGCCAGACAGGTCAGCAGTGTCGGGGGAGAAGATGTCCGTAATACCAAGTTTTTCAAGGTTGGTTATGAGGTCATCCATAGTATAACTGAACTTGAAAAACGGTACGAAACCAGTAACTTTAGTGACAACGCCATCTTTGTAGCTGTTGACATCGTCAGCATCGTGAACACCGGCGATAAGAGTCGTAGTTTTTTCAGCTGTCAAATCAGAAATATAAGAGTTTAAGCTAGCGCCCTTCGGCATAATAGCGACATATTGAAGCGTAGAACCATCATATTCCTGGAGATCTTTAACAATAATTCGCTCCGTGTCTGAATCTGAGAAAGAAAAATCAGTAGAAGCTTTAGACAGACCATAGTTTCCGGAAAGTTCAGTCATGTACGTTTCCATATCTTCATACTGTATTGGCGCATCATGCTCTTTAGCCCACTTTTCGTATTCTGCCTGAACAGTAGAACGGATATAATCTTCGCCGAGTTCTTTAACTATATCGTAACGATTAATTGAAGCACCAATCTTGGCCGCTGAAACGCCTTCCTTACCATTGAAAGTATTTTTTTCAAAATCATCCAAGCTCCATACTTGGCTGATGTAGGCGCCGTATTTTTCATGTGCATAATGTACGTTGTAGTATTTGCACGGGATATTTTGGTCTGGATCTTCGCCAAAAGCACATTGGAATTGATTATTCCACTTCATGTCAATCGCTAAGGCGTTGACGAGCATATAATTGAGATCGGTGTTGACGGTAGTTT
>CAYUIH010000087.1:0-2186 GCA_964444775.1 uncultured Candidatus Saccharibacteria bacterium | reverse complement strand
TTTTTTGGGGCCCGCGCGCGGGGGGGGGGGGGGGGGGGGGGGGGGGGGGCCGGAAGTGCGGACGTTGTCGGAAAAAATAGAGGAGGGAGACACGGGGCTATTTCCGATAATTTTGTTTCGAATAGAGGTAGGCGCCGTAGATGACGGATTCGTTGGGGCGTTTGGCGCGCTTAATCTTGGGGAGGTTTTCTAGAGAGGCGCGGAGGGACTTAAGGAGCGGCTTTTTTATCTGTTTAAGGACGAAACCGAGGGGGCCGCCAATGATGAGAGTGGCGGGGGATTCTTGCTCGAGGATGTCGAGGAGACCGAGGGAGAGGCGGGTGACGAGATCGGCCCTAGTTTCGGTGTCGAGCTGGAGGTCTTTAAGGGAAGAATGATAATCTTCAGAGAGGGTTTTAGCGGAGGCGATGTCTTCCCACTCGAGGGTGTTGTCGTTGTATTCGTATTTGACGTGGCCGGGTTCGAAAGCGTCGGAAGCTGGGGCAAGCACGCCGTTTTCGGCAATACCGCCGCCGATGCCAGTGGAGAAGGTGAGGTAGATGGACTTGCCGTGTTTGCGGCCGAAACGAGTGGATTCGTAGAGAGTAGCTAAATTAGCATCGTTGGCGAAGAAAACTTTACCGCTGACTAAACTTTTTATAGGGGTGAGGAGGTCGATATTTTTCCACTCGAGGTTGCCGAACTTAAATGAATAAGAATCTTGTTCGATTTTAACGACGCCGGGAATGGCGACGGTGGTGGCGAGGATTTGAGTGCGCGACTTTTCTGGCAGGAAACCGGCGAGGTTGGTGGATAAATCTTTGAGGAATTGAGTAGAAGAGGGGGAGGTGGGGAACTTAAACCGGCGTAGGCAACGGCCGTGATAAGAGAAGAGTGCAAGGAGGGTTTTAGTACCTCCGATATCAATGGCTAGAAACATAGTTTTATTATAACCGAATTTGAGGCGAGGGAAAAGCTTTACTTTTTAAGAGAGAATTGATATAATTTAGGGATATTTGGGCTCGTTCAAGAGTCTTTTCTAGGAGAAGATTGCTGAACGGGTCCGAAGGAAGGAAAACTATAAATGGCTAATGCCAAAAAAATTACTTTTGATGAGCTGCTCGCGGGAAACGAGGAGCTAGCAAAGAAAATCGCTGTGGGCGATACGGTGAAAGGTATCGTGACCTCGGTGAAGAAACACGAGATTTTGATTGATCTCGGGATCCAGGGGACGGGATTAGTGTCCCGAAAAGAAGCGTCGTTTGGACGTAACTTAAAAATCGGCGACGAAGTGACTGCTTCGGTTGTGGATTCGGAAATGCCGGACGGGAGCGTGTTATTGTCGCTCCGCAAGGCAGTGAAAGATAAGGGTTGGGACGAAATCCAGGCGAAGTTTGATAACGCCGAAATCGTGGAAATCCAGCCGTTCGACGCGAACAGAGGCGGCCTCCTGGTGGAATATGAGGGGATTAGGGGATTCTTGCCGGTGTCGCAACTTTCGGCGGAGCACTATCCGCGTGTGGGTTCGGCCGATAAGGACGAAATCCTCCAGAGGCTCAACTCCTTGGTTGGGCAGACGATTCGCGTACGTATTCTCGATGCGAACAAGAAGGAAAATAAGCTGATTTTCTCGGAGAAGGAAGCGATTAAAGACGGCTTAGCCGCGAGATTCGCTGAGCTCAGCGTGGGAGACGTGGTGAAGGGCGTTGTGACAGGGGTTGTGGACTTTGGCGTGTTTGTTAATGTCGACGGAATCGAAGGGTTGATTCATATCTCCGAAATCTCTTGGGAGAGAGTGAATAATCCGGCAGATTATGTAAAAGTTGGCGAGACGGTGGAAGCGAAGATTATCGCTATCGACAAGGAGCGCCTCAGCCTCTCGATGAAGCAACTGGACGAAGACCCGTGGCAATCAGAGGTTGAACGGCAAAAGAAAGGCTCGAAAGACGAAGGAACTGTGACGAGAATTACGCCGTTTGGGGCGTTCGTTCAGATTTCTCCGGCGGTCGAAGCGCTAGTCCATGTGTCTGAGCTCGGGGAAGGCAGCGATGTCGACCCAGAGAAGGTCTTTACCTTGAACGAGCGCAAGAGCTTTAAGGTGTTAGATATCGATAAAGAAGGACGCAAAATTT
This sequence comes from uncultured Candidatus Saccharibacteria bacterium, assembly GCA_964444775.1. GTDB lineage: Bacteria > Patescibacteriota > Saccharimonadia > Saccharimonadales > Saccharimonadaceae > Nanosyncoccus. The sequence goes on along the minus strand of CAYUIH010000087.1, from coordinate 75 downwards.
CTCTTTCGATTGCGAAGTAGTCGAAAAATCCCCTTGAAAGAGGGGATTTTTTGATATATAATAGGGAGAGTACAT
>CAYUIH010000086.1:1218-2261 GCA_964444775.1 uncultured Candidatus Saccharibacteria bacterium | reverse complement strand
CCCGACAGGATTCGAACCTACGACCTTTTGCTCCGCAAGCAAACGCTCTATCCAACTGAGCTACGGGCACACAATGTGGATATCTTTCGACATCCACCTAGAAAATTAAACGTGCCTCGTGTCGCCACGATACTTTAATTATATCACAAATTCCTATTTTGCGCTATACCTTCCTTTTTCTCCCTATTTTGTGCTATACTGTATCTATAAATCGGAGTTTTATCATGGACAAATCAACCACTAAAAAACCTTCTTTCAAAGCCAAGCGCCAGCGCGCCAAGGCTAAGTTTCTCTCTAGCTACTACGGTAACCCTATCCGCGACATGAAGCTCATCTGTATCACCGGCACCACCGGTAAATCCACCGTTGCCCATTTTGTCCACGAAATCCTCCGCTCTGCTGGCCAGCACGTCGCCGTCCTTGCCTCCGATTCTACGATAAAAACCGGCGCCCTACATAAATTCATCTCCGATGCCTGGAAGGCTGGCGCCTCTTATGTCGTCGTCACCGCCCCCGCCGAGTCGCTTAAAAACAACGTCTTCTATGGCCTCCCTGTCCATGTCGCCGCCCTCACCGATTTTGTCCCCGCCAGCCTCGACGCCCCCACTGTTGAGGAGTTTCTCGCCTCCGAGTCCACTCTCTTCGCCATGTCCCCCGAAATCGTCGTCTTAAACGAGGACGATGCCCACTATCCCGACTTTGCCAAATTCATCGGTAAGACGGATACTCTAACCTACGGCCGCACCCGCTCCTCCACCCTCCGCATCGACGCTGCCAAGCTCTACAAAAAGGGCACCGAAGCCGCCCTCTCTCTTGGCTCCTCTCGCTTCACCGTCGCCAGCTTCCTTACCGGCGAGCCTATCGTCTCCTACATGGCCTGCGCCGCCGCCATCGCCACCGGCCTCAAAATCTCCTCCGACACCATCATCGACGGCCTTGCCAACTACACCGAGTCCTAGTTCATTATATTCCCGTATTTTTCGCTTTTCTTCTTCTGTTGTTGTCGTCGTTTTTTCTCAAGCAACTTTTTCATCTCTTCCTCG
>CAYUIH010000086.1:0-1208 GCA_964444775.1 uncultured Candidatus Saccharibacteria bacterium | reverse complement strand
TGGGGGTCGCCTCCTCCTCCACCGCCTTCTTTCTCTCTTCCTGTTCTTTCACCTTTTCCTTCACATATTTTTTTGCCACTTTAATATCCTCAAACGGCACAGCCTCCTCGCCACGCAAAATCGTCTTCTCGTGCCCCTTCCCTAGAATCAACACTACATCTCCCTTCTTCGCCAACCTAATCGCCGCCCGAATCGCTTCCTCCCGATTAAGGTCCACTGCCAGGTCTTTACCCTTACGCTTGCCTACCTTCTCCACCCCCTCCACAAACTGTTCGGCAATCTTCGCCGGGTCTTCATCTCTCGAGTCGTCCTCCGTAATAATCACAAAGTCGCTATTCTTCCCTAAAATCTCGCCTCGTTTCGCCCGCGTCGTCTCGTCGCGTCGCCCCGCTCCCCCGTGCACAGAGATAATCCGTCCGTCCACGTCCCCAATCGCCTCAAACACCTTCTCTAGCGCGTCCGGCGTGTGCGCATAATCCACAATCACAGAAAATTCCTGCCCCTCCTCGATTCGCGTCATCCGCCCCTCCACCGCCTCCAGGCTCAAAATCCCCTGTTCAATCTCCTCGTTCGTCAGCCCTAGCTTCTGCCCCACCGCCACCGCCGCCAGGGAATTATACACGTTAAACTCCCCCGGAATCTTCGATTCAATCGTCATATCATTACACGCATATTTTATCCCGTCCACGCCCGTTTTAACTTCCGTAGCTCGCAATTTTCCGTTCTTTATACCATATGTGATATAATCTCGCGACGCCTTCATAAACTCTCTCGAGCTCTTATCGTCCGCATTTATTACGCCAAACTTCGCCTTAGTAAACAGCTTACACTTCGCCTTACGATAATTCTCAAACGTCTTGTGATAGTCCAGATGCTCGTGCGTCAAATTCGTAAACACCGCAATCTCAATCGGCACCCCTAAGATTCGGAACTGTTCCAGCGCGTGGCTCGTCGTCTCCAATATTAGATATTCCGCCCCAGCCTCTTTAATCTCCTTAATCCGCCGGTTTAAGTTCTCCGCATCCACCGTCGTCATGTGATTCAGCTCACAATTAAGTGTGTAGGCGGATGTATCTGGGATGTTATGCGATGAAGCGGGAGTAGCGGAACGAGACGTATTCGACATACGTTGAGTGAGCAACGCATCCGCTGATATAAGAAATATCTAGCAAAATATGAAATCCCGCGTGAAATCCGTTTCATCAAAG
>CAYUIH010000085.1:0-2315 GCA_964444775.1 uncultured Candidatus Saccharibacteria bacterium | reverse complement strand
AGAAGGTATCAAAGCATCAAAACTTATTAGGAAATACCCCAACCACTTCATTTATTCCGGGTTCTTTAACGATTCGTCGTTCAGCAATCGCGGTAGCAGCGGCTACTATTGGTCCTCTACGGTGGGCGATTCGTACGGCTCCTACGTCTTGATCCTCGGCTCCTCGGACGTCTACCCAGGTACGATTTCCAACCCTAAGTACCTCGGACGCTCTGTACGTTGTGTGGCAGATGAGCCTGATCTTACTAGTATCTCCACCATGCAAGAAATGACTCCAGATATTTGCGCCGCAACGACTGTCGGTACTACCGCCACTCTCCGCGATACTCGCGACAACTCTACCTACTCCGTAGCTAAACTTGCCGATAACAAATGCTGGATGACAAAGAATATGCGCCTAGATTTCTCTAAACTAGTAGAGAATATCTCGGCTGATAATACCAATAATCCAACCTCTACTTTCACATCTGCCGCTAACGCTAAACCAGCTTCAAGTAATTCGTGGTGTACTACATACTCCGCTGCCTGTGTTGATCAACTACTATATGGTACAGACAACATTGGTAATTACTACGGTGCTTATTATAACTGGTATACCGCTACAGCTGGTACTGGTACTTATTCTATGTCTTCTGGTAATGCCACAGGAGATATCTGCCCTAAAGGCTGGCGTTTACCAACTGGTAATACTAATGGTGATTTCTATAATTTAAATACCGCCATCAACTCCGGCTCTACGTCTAGCTCATCCGGCTTAGTATCTGCTCCAGCTAGCTTTGTTTATTCCGGCCTCCTCAGTGGTTCTTCGTTCTACGATCGTGGTAGCGTCGGCTACTATTGGTCTTCTACGGCGTACAGCTCTAGCTACGCTTACAACTTGCTCTTCAACCCTACGGGCGTCAACCCAGCTATGGGCGGCTACAGTAAGTACTATGGGTTTAGCGTACGTTGTGTGGCGGGTTCCTAAGGTTCTAGGTTCCAGGGCTTCTAGACTCTCAGGGCTCTAAAATCTAACCTTAAGTGGTTTTCCGGGGTTGATTTTCCACTTCCTCTGTGCTAGGGTTTTTGGTATGAAAATAATAGAGCAATTGTGCTGAGCTAAGCCCTTCATCTTTTTGTTTATAAAGTTTGTAAAGTTCGGTATAATAGAATTATGAAAAAATATCTAGCGGTTTTAGGGCGACAACCGGAAATTTCGATAGCGGAGCTTGAAATGCGCTATGGTGAAAAGTGGCACAAAATATCTTCTTCGGGTCGCGTCGCCGCCGCCCGTCGCCACGGGGGCGGCGCGCTAAATCTCGCCCTGCCGGGCTCCGAAATTCCCTCAGAAGATACTTTTGTGCCACCCGCCATAGAGCGTCTTGGCGGGACGATTAAGCTCGCTATCGAACTAGAGAAAAAACCGTTAGAATATTTTATGGATTTGCCGGAGGGGAAGATTACAATCGGGGTTTCGGATTATTCGAGGGGGGCATCGCGAAAAACGGCGAGCGCGGAGGCGTTGAAGCTGAAAAAGATTTTAGTTAGGCATGGAAGAAGTGTAAGGGTAGTCGAAAATAAAGAAGCAGTTTTGTCGACGGCGACATCTCTTCATAATGGTTTGTCGGGAAAGAATGAAAGAAAAGTAGAGTTAATTAAAGTCGATGATGAATGGTTTAGGGTTATTGGCGTACAGGATATCGACGCTTATGCGCGGCGCGATCAGGCGAGGCCAGCAAGAGACGCAAAAGTCGGGATGTTACCGCCGAAATTGGCGCAGATTTTAATTAATCTTTGTGGGCCGCTTCCTGATGATAGTACAATTTTAGATCCGTTTTGTGGGACGGGCGTTGTTTTACAAGAGGCGCTTTTGATGGGTTATAAGGCGTATGGAACTGATTTAAGCGAAAGAATGATTGAATATAGTAAAAAGAATCTAGAGCATTTTAAATTTAAAGATTTTAGGCTTGAAGTTGGGGACGCAACAAATCATAAGTGGACCTTGCCGATAACAGCGGCTGTCTGTGAGGGGTATCTCGGCAAGCCGTTTAGCAAAATTCCGAACGAGATGGAACTTCTAGAGCAAAAACAAGAATGTGGGGCGATCATTTTAGGATTTTTGAAAAATCTGAGCGGTCAAATAAAGAATGGTACGCCGGTTGTGATTGCGGCGCCGGCCTGGTTTAGAAAAAATGGAGAATATGTACGGCTTGATATTCTTGACGAAATTGAAAAACTGGGGTATAATGTTAATAATAAGACTCGCGAGGGGCTACTTTACTATCGAGAAGGGCAGTTTGTTGCGAGAGATATAATAATTTTAAGGAAAAAGTAAT
>CAYUIH010000084.1:0-2321 GCA_964444775.1 uncultured Candidatus Saccharibacteria bacterium | reverse complement strand
TAACTTCGAGGTTGCTGGTTCGAGCCCAGTCCCGGGAGCCAAACAAAGGGCTAAAGAAAGGAGAGGACTTTTCGTGGCCGAGACAGATTGTAAGACGATTTCAATTGCCGGTTCGATTACCGTAGACGAGCTAGCTAAGGCGCTCGGTCTTTCGGTGACGACGTTGATTGGGCAGTTGTTTAAAGAGGGGATTGTGGCGACTATCAACCAGAGATTGGACTTTGATACGGCGTCGATTATTTTGGATGAGCTAAACATTAAAGGGGTGAAGCTGGAGCGGAAGAACACGGCGACGCAGACTTCGGAGCACAGGCGCGAGCTGTCGGATAGGGCGGTGGAACGCCCGCCGGTGGTGGCAGTGATGGGGCACGTCGACCACGGAAAAACGACGTTGCTCGACACCTTGCTGCACAAGAAGACCGTAGAAGACGAAGCCGGAGGGATTACGCAACATATTTCGGCGTATCAGCTAGAATATCAGGGGCGGAAAATTACGTTCCTAGACACGCCGGGACATGAAGCGTTTGCGGCGATTCGGCAGCACGGGGCGATGTTGACGGATATTGTGGTGATTGTGGTGGCGGCAGACGACGGAGTGAAGCCACAGACAGTGGAGGCGATTAAATTCGCTCAGAGTGCCAACGCAAAGATTATCGTGGCGATTAATAAAATTGACCGCGAGGGGGCGGACATTCCGCGAACGATGGCGGATCTCTCGCAACACGGATTACAACCGGAAGAATGGGGCGGCGATGTGACGATGGTGCCGATTTCGGCAAAACGGGGCGATAACCTGGAAAAATTACTCGACATGATTCTTTTGACGAGCGATATTGAGGAACTGAAGGCGGACGTGGAGATTCCGAGTGAAGGGCTAGTGATTGAGAGCCATATGGAGATGGGCAAGGGGAGCGTGGTGAATCTTTTAGTGACAGGGGGAGAGCTGAAGACAGGCGAGTTTATTGTGGCGGGGAGCGCGTTCGGAAAAGTAAGGACGATGGTGGACTTTAGAGGAAAGCCGAAGGGGAAGGCGACGCCGTCGACCCCGGTGACCGTGACTGGGTTTAAGGTATTGCCGAACTTTGGAGATTCGTTTGTGGAAGTGGCGGACGAGAAGACCGCCCGAAAAATGGCCTTAATTAACGCTCAGAGCGCGCAGGACGCGAATGCGAGCGCGAATGTGACATCTACCGACCTTTTGAGAATGATGAACGTAGCAGACAATTCTAAGGTCTTTAACGTGATTATTAAGGGAGATGTGCTGGGCTCGGTGACGTCGGTGGTGGACAGTTTAAAGATGATTGATACGAAGGGTGAGATTACGCTAAACATTGTGGCGACAGGGGTGGGGGACATTACGGAAAATGATGTGTATATGGCCGAAGGGGGAGAGACGATTATCTATGGGTTTAACGTGAGCGTGCCGACGAACATTGCGAAGATGGCGGCGAGAGACGGCGTGCAGATTAAGACGTTTAGGGTGATTTATGAGCTGCTCGACGATGCGAAGCATGGTATGGAAGAGCTGCTTCCGGCACAGATTGTGGAAGAGGAAAAGGGAGAGATGAAGGTTCTCGGAGTGTTTAGGACGGAACGGACGGCGATTATTGCCGGGGGCGAGGTTCTAAAGGGAGAAGCGAAACCGAAGTATTTAGCGAAAGTGTACCGAGGAAAAGAAGAAATTGGCGAGGTGGAAGTGGAAAGCGTACAGAAAGAGAAGATGGCGGTGGATTCGCTGGTGGCGGGGGAGACTGGCGGGATTGCGCTGAAGCTGGAGAAGAGACTAACGATTGAGGTGAACGACCGGCTAAAGTTCTTTACGCGAGAAGCGAAAAAACGGACTTTATAGCGGAGATTCTCCGAGGTTTATCGGAGACTAAAGACGCGCTTAAAAAGCAAAGGAGGTAATAAAAAATGGAGTTTGATGAGAAGTTTTTAAGAGAGGTGGGGCTTTCGGTGATGGGGGAAGAAGAGAAGCAGGCGTTTTTGGACTATGCACAAGAGGAGCTAGAGGTGAGGATTGGGGAAGAGATTGCGGAAGGCATGACAGAGGAAAAGATGCGCGAATTTGAGGGGGCGAAGACAGACGAGGAAGCGAAGCGGTGGCTAGAGGAAAATAAGCCGAATTATCGCGAAATTGTACAGAAGACGATTGATGAGCTAAAGGCGGAAATCGCGAGAAACCGAGAGAAAATTTTAGGCTAAACTTGGCGCTTGGCACAAAAAAGCCCCAGATGATAGGTAAGGGTGGGCACAACCTATCGGTTCTGGGGCTTTTTCACCCTATAACGCTTCTAATTGATACCGGGGAAGCCCCGGAA
>CAYUIH010000083.1:0-2345 GCA_964444775.1 uncultured Candidatus Saccharibacteria bacterium | reverse complement strand
GATGTGCTCCATGTCGTGCTTAACCTTCTCCTTGGCGTCGGCTCGATTTTCGTCACCATCGTCTCCGGGAGCTGGATTATTGGCTTTGTTCTTGTCCTCCTCAGCAAATGGCGGATGTTTGCCGTGCGCCGCCATTATCTCTTTCTTAATCTAAAGTCTAATCTTGTCGACCTTTTGGTGGGCTTCTCCTTCGTTCTGCTTGCCTACTTCTCCGGCGCCGAAGTTTTGCCGGTCCATTATCTCCTCGCCGCCGGCTATTCTTTCTGGCTCGTACTCGTTAAGCCTAAGACTTCCGAGGCCTGGACTCTATTCCAAGCTCTCTTTGCCGTCTTTCTCGCCTCCTCCGCCGCCACTATCCTCTGCGCCGCCACTAATTCCATCCTTCTTGTCTTCCTAGAATTTATTATTGGCTACGCCGCCGCCCGCCACGTCCTCGCACAGAACAACAACTCTCTCGCCGACGGTTTTCCTGCCTTCGCCTTTGGTCTCCTCTTTGCCGAAGTCGCCCTTCTCGCCCATTCTTGGCTTATTATCTACACCTTCGTCCAATACGGCGTTATGATCCCTCAGCTCGCGCTTATTCTCACCCTCTTCGCCTTCCTCTGCGAGCGTCTCTATTCCGCGGTCGAGAGCCGCGACGGCGCGCTTAAGTTTAAAGACATCGCGCTTCCGCTCGCTTTCTCCCTTATTATCCTCGGCGCCGTGCTTATCGGTTTCTCAAACCCTATTTTCAACGTATAAATTAAGGAGGTAACTTATGCCCACTAAAAAAGTTATTAAAGATGCCAAAATTGTCACCGAGCCTAAGCCGGCTAAAGCTCAGCCTACTAAGGCCCAGCCCGCGCCAAAGTCCGGCCGGGGCGCCGCCACCGCCGCGCTTATCCTCGCTATCTTCTCCGTCTTAATCAGCGCCTTCTCTTGCTTTGTCGTCCTCGGGCTTGTCGTCACCTCGCCTTATTTCAACGAACCTTCCGGCTTCACCTCCGAATTCGCTAAAGACGGTAACTCAGCCAACTTCACCGAAGGCAGTATCGCCGACGTGGCCAGCCGCGTCTCTAAGTCCGTCGTCTCCATCGTCACCGAAACTAAAACCACCACAACCTACCGCTCTATCTTCGGCGGCACTTACGACGAAGATTCTACTGGCGCCGCCGCTGGCACCGGCCTTATCGTCAGTGCCGACGGTTATGTCTTAACTAACAAACACGTCATAGAAAACGCCACTAAAATCTACATTGTCCTCGACGACGGCACAGTCGAAAAAGATGTCTCACTTATCGCCACCGACCCGTTAAACGACGTCGCCTTCCTCAAAATCAACGGCGCCGAAGGTTTAACTGCCGCCACTCTCGGCGATTCTAAAACCATCTCCATCGGCGAACAAGTTATCGCCATTGGCAACGCCCTCGGCCAATACCAAAATTCCGTCACCTCCGGCATCATCTCTGGCTACGGCCGCTCTCTCACCGCCACGGATTCTTCCTATCAAAACGCCGAATCTCTAACCGACATGATCCAAACCGACGCCGCCATCAACTCCGGCAACTCCGGCGGTCCACTCGTTAACGCTGCCGGCGAGGTTATCGGCCTCAACACCGCCGTCTCCTCCGGCAACAACATCGGCTTCGCTATTCCCATCTCCAGCGTCCAGGGGATGCTAAAGTCCCTCCTCGCCACAGGCGAAGCTAAGCGTTCTTACGCCGGCGTCCGCTACTCTGAGCTTTCCCCCACCATCGCCATCGAGAATAACCTCTCCACCAGCTACGGCGCCTACATCTCCGAGGTTATCTCCGGCTCTCCTGCCGAAACCGCCGGCCTCAGAAAAGGCGATATTATCCTCGCCGTCGACGGCGTTAAAATCGGCGCCAACAACTCTCTCTCCACTCTCCTCGGCGAACATTCTGTTGGCGACACGGTTAACCTCACCGTCCTCCGCGGCGACTCTCAAAAGACTCTCAACCTCACCCTTGGCGAGTACACAGAATAATCTGGAACCCGCGGATTTCCTCTAGCTCAAATTCAAACTTTCTCGCTAGCTCCACAATTCTCTCATGTTGGCACGGGTCGGCCTCTAAAACTAGCCACTTTGTCCGACCAGCCGCCTGTTTAATCAGCTTAAAAATCAGCGCACACCCTCCGTCCCCCGCATAGAGCGCCGTCTCTGGCTCATATTTTAGCCCGCTCGACTCTGGCGCGTTCAGCCACTCCCAGCTTCTATCTACATAGGGCAAATTCGCCACTATCACCTCAAACTCCCCCTCCACATTGTTCAACAAATCGCTTTCTATAAACTCCACTTTCGCGCCGAGCCGTCTCGCGTTCTCTCGCGCCGTGTCTAGCGCCTT
>CAYUIH010000082.1:0-2400 GCA_964444775.1 uncultured Candidatus Saccharibacteria bacterium | reverse complement strand
CGACCATGCCCGGGGTGTCGTCAACCATAATGTCGACGCCGGTGGCGCGCTGGAGGGCTTGGATGTTTCTTCCCTCCTTGCCGATGATGCGGCCTTTCATGTCGTCATCGGGGAGTTTAAGGGCGGTGATGGTGCGGTCGGCGGTGACCTCAGAAGACATCCGCTCCATAGCGGTAAGGAGCATAGACTGGGCCGTCTCGTCGATGTCGTGCTTGATTTCTTTTTGTTCTTTGGCGACGAGAGCGACAAGATCCTGTTTGATGTCGTTTTCGGTCATTTTCATTAGCTTCTCGCGGGCTTCAACCTTGGAGAGGCCGGCGATTTTTTCGAGTTTTTCGTGTTGTTTAACGCGAATGTCGCGAACTTCGGTTTTTAAGTCTTCAAGCTCTTTCTCGGACTTGGCGAGCTTTTCGGTTTTTTTCTCGAGCTGGTCGAGCTTATTATCGAGGGCGGTTTCGCGCTCGGCAAGGCGGTTTTCTGTGCGCTTCCATTCCTTGCGACGCTCGGCTTCTTCGGCCTGGCTCTTGGAAGTGATTTGGGAGGCTTCCTTTTTTGCCTCAAGGACGATGTCGCCGGCTTCGTGCTTAGCCTTGCGGATTAAATCGTCGGCTTTGTTTTTGCCGCCGTTTTCTTTTTTCTTGTTGTACGCAAAAATCCCGCCAGCGCCCAGACCAAGTCCGGCGATTGCGGCGACAACAATGGCAACTATGTTCATTGTTCCTCTTTCTAATTGTTTGTCCAGCGTTTTGACTCTCGCGGACGGGTAACAAATAAATCAAAATTTAGTATTCCGTGTATTATTATATCATACGTTGGAAGGTTTTGGATAAAAACTTGGTAGGGGGTTATTTTTTAGGGGCGGTGATGTTGGCGGGGCGGCCGTAGTCGGGGAGAATGATTTTGTGCTGATTCTCGTGGTGATCGAAGAGCGGGATGTTTAGCTCATGGGCGAGAGTGTTGACGACGGCGGCGCCGATGCGGAGGCCGGTGAAGGAACCGGGGCCGGAAAAATAGGCGATTTCTGAGATGTCTTGCCAGGTTTTGCCGTTTTCTGATAATTTTTCTTCAATAAAGCCGAGGAGTTTTTCGGCCATTTCGTGACCAAGGTCAGCTTGATACTCCTGCTCATCGAGTTTGAGGATGGCAAGAGAGGTGGAAGTGTCAAGATAGAGGCGCATAGGTGTCCTTTCCGTTAAACTTGAGTTCGCGCGAGCCGTCGGAGAGAATCCTGAACGTGATTTTTAGGCGGTCGGTCGGCAAGAGGTCGCGGACGGAGTCGCCCCATTCAACGACGACAACAGAACTCGGCGTTTGAAGCGCCTCTTCTAGCTCAAAGGACATGATGCCGGGGTCGTCGAGACGGTAGAAATCGTAGTGAATTAGCTCGCCAGGAGTTTTTGCGTCGGCTCGGCCGGGGAAAGTGTAGCGTTTGGAGATGGTAAAGCTAGGCGAAGAGACAGGCTCGGAGACGCCGAGGCCGAGAGCGAGGCCGCGGGTAAAAGTGGTTTTTCCGGCGCCAACGTCGCCAACGAGCTCTAAAACCGCAGGAAGAGCCAAAGAGCCGCCAAGGGTTTTAGCGAAGGAAACGAGGGCAGACTCGGTCGCAAAAATCATGAGGATATTATACCACAAGTTGATTATCTTTGCAGATTGTGATATAGTGTGGAATATATGAGCTTTGGGCGCAGCTAGTAATTTACGATTGGAAGGTGGTGGTAGACATGGCTACGAAAAGGCTTGTGGAGTACCGGCGTCAGCTGACGCTTGGTGAGTTCAGGACTTTACCAGATGAACTGAAGAAAGAGTATCTCGATTTTTTGTTTGATGCATTTATTAGCATTGCGAAAGTGATTCAGTTTACTGGGTATGAGCAGGGCGTGTTGTTTAAAATCATGGGAGATTTGCGCTACACGGCCAAGAGATTGACAGACGAGGGGGTAGAAGAACAGTTAGAAGAAAGAATCCGACAAGAGAATGAGCTGGTGGGCGAGCCGAAGCAGACACTGCGCGTGGACCTTTATGGCCTAATGAAAATCCATAAGGAGAAACGGGTGGGGACGTATAGCAATCTGATTTTGGCACTGATTCCAGTGCTCGCAAGAAAACAGAGAACACCGATTGAAAAGGAGACTATGAAGATGAACGAAGAACAGAAAGTTATCGTTGAAGAGCAGGAAGCAGTTGTTGAGGAGCAGTCCGCGGCGAGGCCGAAAACCGCGGTGGTCGCTACAGAGGCCGAGAAGGAATCGGCCGCCAGCAAGTCCGAGGCTATCACAAAGAGAGGCGGACGGCCGCGAAAGAAACGCGAGACGCCCGGCGAGCAGAAGCCGACGACGAAGGCAAAGCGAGGAAGAAAGCCCCGGAAGGCAGAACCGGCCGAGACCGAAACTGGTGGCGGCT
>CAYUIH010000081.1:0-2411 GCA_964444775.1 uncultured Candidatus Saccharibacteria bacterium | reverse complement strand
TGATTCTACCCTTTGTAAGATCGTAAGGGGTTAACTCAACGTCGACCGTATCACCGGGGACAAGGCGGATAAAGTTTTTGCGCATTTTTCCGCTCATGTGCGCGATGATAATATGGCCGTTTTCGAGTTCGACCCGAAACTGCGCATTAGGCAACGCCTCAACGACCTTGCCTGCAAGTTTGATCACTTCCTTTTGACTAGCCATACATTACCTTGCTATTTTATCAAAAATTTGTCAAGTTTGCAAGAGTTATTTCACTAATACCGCGCGGACGAACTGGCGGGAGAGGTAGGTTTGGCGGACTTGAGACCATTCGCCGATGCAGGTGATGAGAGTGAGACCTTCGTCGCCGGGGATGGCGGAGGTGAGGGCGGTTTTCATGTAGGCGTCGGCATCTTCGAGTGAGATGGTGTTGTTTTCGACGACACGGTAGGTGAAGATGGCGCCGTCGCCGCGCTCGAGGGTGATGAGGTCGTCGGCATAGAGCTGATCGATGTGTTTAAAGACGCCTTCGACGTTTGGGCCGCCGTTGTGGCCGTCAATCATAATGACGCCGCCATAGCCGGGGCGGGAGGAGGAAGTGTACCAACCGACATCGAAGATGCTATAAGGAGTGTCGAGTTCGCCGTTAGCGCGCAAACCCATGGGGCGGACGCGGGCGTTTTTAACGCCGAGCTTTTCGATAGAGAGATAGCGCGGATGGTCGGCGGCAACGACCCATTCGGTGATTTGAGCCTCGGTGACGGGAGTTTCGTCAACTTCGGCGGCTTCAGTCTCGGAATCGACGGTTTGGACGGTGGCGCGGGTGCTACCTTCCTTGCCGCTATAATAATAGTATTCCCAGACGCCGGTCTTGATAAAGAAGACGGCGAGGACGAGGAGAATAAGGGCGATAAGGATTTTTTCGAAGCTGGCGCGGTTGATTTTAAGCTTGGGGGCGTCGGAAAAATCGTCTTCCGCTCCCTTAGGCTTGACCGAATGAAGTTTGAGTGAGTTGGTTGATTTGGCTTTGGATTTGATCATTTCCACCCTTTTTAAGTTTAGGCCGCGAGTGCGGGTTTAGATTTTTTCGTTTTGGATTTCTTTTTCTTGGGTTCGTCGGCTTGGAAATCGTCGTAGGTGACCATGAGAGCGCGAGAATCGATAGCACGGAGATTTTCGAGGGCGACGGAGACGACGATAAGAAGGCCAGTACCGGAGAGGGAGAGGCCGAGCGGAGCGCCTTGGGTTTGGATAAAGATAAAGTCGGAAATGAACGGGATAAGGGCGATTAAACCGAGGGAGAGTGCGCCGAAGAGATTGAGGCGGTTAATGATATGGTCGAGATATTCGGCGGTGTGGAGACCTGGGCGAATACCCTCGATAAAGCCGCCTTGTTTTTGGAGGTTGTCGGCGATTTCTTTAGTGTTGAAAATGATGGAAGTGTAGAAGTAGGTAAACATAAAGACAAGGAGGAAGTAAACCGCAGGATAGATAAACCAGTGCCAGGTGAGGCCGGCGGGATAGAGGCTGGAGAAGTTGGAGGCGGAGGGGGCGGTGAAGAGCTGAACGAGGGACTGAGCGAACTGGCTGTCGGCGTTTTTAGAGAGGATAAATTGGCCGATAAGAGCGGGGAGGGAGAGGAAGGCGGTGGCGAAGATGACGGGGATAACGCCAGCGGCGATGACCTTAAGCGGGAGGATGGAGCGGATACCACCGTAGGCGGAGTTGCCATGGACGCGTTTGGCATAGTTGATGGTGATGATACGCTGGGCTTCGTTGAGTTTGACGAGGACAAAGACGATGACGATGAGGGCGACCACAAAGCCGATGGCGACCCAGAAATAGGTCGGGCTAACCGGGAGGGTGAGCCCGCCAAAGATAGTGAGCGAGCCGGCGGAAGTGTCGAAGGCGGCGGCGAAGAGCGGCGCGAAAGTGGTCGGGAAGCCGGAAACGATAGAGGCGAAGATAAGCATGGAGATACCGTTGCCGATGCCCTGTTCGGTCATGAGCTCGCCGAGCCACATGAGAATCATGGAGCCGGCGACCATGGCGGTAATGGCGATAATCCATTCGTGAATGGAGAGGTCGGGCAGGACGGCGGTGGTGGAGCCGACGACGCTGTTATAGAGGATATAGCTATAGGCGATAGACTGGATAATAGCGAGGGGGACGGTGGAGATGCGGGTCCATTGGTTGAGTTTGCGGCGGCCAGTCTCGCCGTCTTGAGAGATTTCTTCCATGGCGGGGATAGCCTTAGAGAGGAGCTGGATAACGATGGAGGCGGTAATATAAGGGGAGAGGCCGACGAGGAGAATGGAGAAGTTAGTAAGCCCGCCGCCGGAGATCATGTTTAAGAAAGAGCCGAAGTCGGAGCTGTTGATGATTTGATGCACCGCGTCGCGGAGCGTGGTGGCTTCGCCGAGCGGGA
>CAYUIH010000080.1:0-2476 GCA_964444775.1 uncultured Candidatus Saccharibacteria bacterium | reverse complement strand
CCGTCAACTCCGCGTCTTTCACCTCTAGTCTCGCCGACCCGTGGTTTAGCGTCGTCTGTCCTTCGCCTAGGTCAATCACCCCGCCCGTCACCGCCTCCGTCGTCGTCGCTACTACGTCTTCTACCGGCACCACGTCCGCCACAAAGTACGCCGCTCCTTCCGGCACAGTAAAGGTAAACTCGCCAATCCCATCTTCCGACGTCTCTAGCTCCATCATCTCCACCCCCATCACTTGATATCCATAATCCGGAAACACTTTCATCGTCACCCGTGCCCCCGCCGGCACCACTAGCGCCCCGTCGTCATACTCTTCGCTCCCCGAGTCAAATTCTATATACGGAATCACACAATCTTCGTCTTCTATTTCGCACCTTTCCACGTTCTCTTCATCTTCCACATCCCACCATTCACAAGCCATCTCATCCGCATTACATCTATAAACCGTCCCTCCTACCTCATATTCCACCGCCACTAGCGCCAGGGAAGAATGTCCAATATAATCTCTCCCCGGGATTCGGTTACCGTCTCCGTCCAAGTGATAAATAAACTCACCGTCCTCGTCCAACACCGGCTGGCCCTCCTCGTCACGCTCAATCTCCCACTCTTGCGTCGGGTCCGCCGTCCAGAGGAAATTCCCAATCCAGGTATGCTCGCTCCGCTTAACTTTCACGGTAATATCATACACTTCCGCCTTTGCCACCCCTTCAATTGTAAAGCTCACCACCTGTCCGCTATAATGGTCTAAATAACTCTTTTGGTCATCATAATTTATATAATCCCCCACCGGATAGCTGTGCCCGTTTATTATAATATCGTCCACAAACCTCATATGCCACAGCGTCATCAGCGTCACATCAACCGTCTCGTCCTCCTCCTCCGAGTCATAATGATAAACCATCTGGCTATATCCTTCTCCCGGCACTTCGTCCTCTGGCATCATCTGGTTAGGCCATCCGCCGTTAATCGCAAACGCCGCCTCCACATAAGTCTCTGTATAAAAAATCTCTCTTTCTTCTGGCTCGCCCGTTTCCTCGTTCGGCGCTAAGTCCATATAAGACCCTTCGCCTCCGCGCAGCTTCACAACCGCCTCGATGTCTCCCTGTGGCGCCGGCGGTTGCGGCCCGTCCGGCCCCGGGTTTTGATTTTGCTCAGAAAACGGGTTTAACGATACATGGCTCTCTTGCGACAACACCGTATAACTCGCCGTATAAGTAAACTTCCGGTGCGTCCCTTCCCAATCCTCGCTTTCCCCCGCCTGCTGAATCGTAAACGGCCCCGAGCCGCCGCCCACCCGCACGCTCGTATTCTCTTTTTCATCATCATTCGGCACATGTAGCTCAATCGTTAAATAATACGTCCCGTCCGAATCCAAATAAACATCGTTCTCAACATAATTCTCCCCATTCACCGTCAAACTCGCCACCCAATCCGCGTTCGAGTCCACGCTCAGCGTCAGTCGATATTCTCCCTCTCCGTGGTCCGTCGCAAACACTCTCGCCATCGGTAGCATATTCGCCACCGTCATCATTAAGCTCATCCCCAGCGCCATCGCTCCCTTCATTATTCTCTTCATTTTACCTCCCAGGTTTTATTATCGTGTTGCTGTTCTCGCCACCGCCCCAAATACTTCGTCCGGCTTCTCTACCTTCGCAAACTCTCCCTTCGCCAATATCTCTTCTAACACTTGTTTCATGTTCCCCCGCGCCGGCAGCCTTCCTAGATACGGTAACCCCCCTCTCATCTTCTGCCAGTCTAGTCGCCACTCTCCCGTCTCGCCCTTGTTCCATCTGCGTCGATCCACCGCCCCCACCAACTGATACTCGCCCCCCTCTTCTTTCGCCACCATCGCGGCCTTTAACTTCGGCTTTCCGCCCACTGGTTCAAAATAATAAATCACATTCGCCGCCTTCTCGCGCCCCTCTTTCGGCGGGGTCAAATTCCCGTTCTCGTCCTTCGTTCCATCGCTATATTTCTCAGAAATCTTAAACGGCTTCGACACTCCAAAGAATATCTCTCTTCCGCTACTTAAAATCGACTTCGCTACCCCTACCGGCTCTAACCCCTCCAGTAGCTTTTCTGCGTCCACCTTCTCCTGCTTATTTCCCCAGCGGAACAACTCCAGCTTTTTCATCTCTTTCGGAATCAACTTCATTATCGCCCACTCGCGTTTCTGTTCCTCCGTCATCGGCTTCTCCGCCGACTTTATAGCGGGCTTTTCAACCGGTTTCTCAGCAGGCTTCTCAATAGTCTTCTCCGCCACTTTTTCAACCGGCTTTTCTACTGGTTTTGCCTCTGTTTTTTCCGTTGTTTTAAGCGCAGGCGCAACCTCCGGCTCTCTCCTCACCGCCCTCAAGGCTTCCCTCTGAGCTCTTAGTTCTTCGTTTCGACGCTTTTCCGCCTGAATCTCGGCGCGCGTCCGCTTCACTTCCGGCTCCTCTTGCGGCGTCATCTCCTCCTCCGTCATCGCCTTCACCTC
>CAYUIH010000079.1:829-2539 GCA_964444775.1 uncultured Candidatus Saccharibacteria bacterium | reverse complement strand
CCTCGAGGAGCTTAGAGAGGAGTATCTCGGCGGCTGTGTCGACAATAAGATAGCCGTCGGCGTGCCAGTCGAACTCTTTCTCGATGCGCGACCAATCGGAGAAATAGCGCAGGTATTTAGGAACGTCGACCGGGCAATAGAGAGAGACTTCTGCCTCGGGGCTGAGCTCAGAGATAAGATAGTCGAGCGCAAAAGCAGAGCCGAGCGAATCTCCATCAGGATTCTCGGCCTGGATAATGCAGAGTTTGGACTTGTTCGCCAAAAAATCGAGGAAAGATTTGTACATAATATATATTATATATGATTTTAGGCAATTTCGCCAATGAGCTTTTGAGACTCGGCCTCGGGGAGGGATTCGATGTCTTTCATTTCGCGTTCGATGCGGCGGGCTTGTTTGCGCGTATCTTCGAGCTTTTTAGCGGACTCGCCGAGCTTTTTCTCGACGCCCTCGAGAAGGTCGCCGAACTTACCGAACTGAGTCTTGACGGCGCCGAGGAGCTGCCAAACTTCGGCCGAGCGCTTTTCTATGGCGACGGAACGATAGCCCATAAGGAGGCCGTTTAACATGACCGGGAGCGTAGCGGGGGAGGAGAGGGAGATATTGTATTTGGTGCGGAGTTCGTTGTCGAGCCCGGGGATACGGAGGATTTCGGCATAGAGACTTTCGGTCGGGACGAACATCAGGCCGAAATCGGTAGTCTTAGGCGGCTCGAGATATTTGTCATGGATTTTTTTCGCCTGGGTTTTGACGTCTTTGGCGAGCTCCTTTTGGTAAACTTCGATTTCGGACTTGTTGCCACTATCGTAGGCTTTTAGGAGGCGAGAATAATTTTCGATGGGGAATTTAGAGTCGATAGGGAGGAGAACCTCGGCGTCTTTGCCGGGCATTTTAATCGCAAACTCGACGCGGTCGGACGTGCCGGACTTGATGAGGACGTTGGTGAGGTATTGAGCCGGGGAGAGCATATCCTCGACTATGGTGCCGAGCTGAACTTCGCCGTAGATGCCGCGAGTCTTGACGCCTTCCATGACCTTTTTAAGGTCGCCGACGCCGGCGGCGAGATGTTTCATTTCGCCGAGGCCTTTGTAAACTTCGGAGAGTTGAGTAGAGATTTCTTTAAAACTTTCGTTAAAGCGTTTTTCGACGGAGGCCTGGAGTTTTTCGTCGACAGTCTCGCGCATTTGTTCGAGCTTTTTCTCGTTCCCTTCTTGGAGGGACTTGAGCGAAGCAGTGAGTTCTTGGCGCTCCTTTTCGTTCCCTTCTTGGATGATTTTAAGCGACTGAGTGAGCTCCTTGCGGGAATCGCGCAGCTCGGTGTTTAGAGTTTTCATCATGAGAAAGCCGAGACCAACCAAGAAGATTAAGTTTAATACTCCCAAAATAATTATAACTAGTTCCATAAGGTGTATTATATGGTATAATGAGCTTATGGTAAAGAGAAAAGTTGGTAAAAAACGGACTATAAGGATTTGTTTGAATAATAATCTTCGATAGCTTTGTGGAGGGCTTCGTGGCCTAGAACAGAGCAGTGGAACTTATGTTTCGGCAGACCGCCGAGGAAGTCGCAGATTTCTTCGGCGGTAATTTTATCGGCATCTTCAAGCGTGCGGCCTTTAGCAAGTTCGGAAAGCGCAGAGGTCGAGGCGATGGCGCTGGCGCAACCGTAGGTTTTCCAGCCAATGTCTATAATATATTCTACTGGCTGGCCG
>CAYUIH010000079.1:0-819 GCA_964444775.1 uncultured Candidatus Saccharibacteria bacterium | reverse complement strand
CAATTTGTTGGCTATAATTACTCCTAGTAGTCTCATAATTCTTTGTATTTTTGTGCTAATAGTTGTAATTTCTCATCTTTTATTTCTGAGTTTATTTGAGCCTTCTCTCTTATTTTTAAAGAAAGAGTTTTTAGTTCAGGTAATTTTCTCTGTTATTTATCTATATCCTTGATTTCTATAAATGTCTTTAATATATTCTTCTGGCTGGCCGGTCTCGGGATTCTGGCGCGTAGCGACGCGGATTTTAACCAACATTTGGTCGCCACAATAGGGATTGCCAACGAGACCTTCGCCGTCGGCAAGGAACTTGGTTTCGTCGCCCATGAGGAAGTTGCGGGGGTTTAGAAAGTGCTCCTTGACGATTTCGGTGTAGGCCCAAGAAGTCTCGAGAGGGGACTTAGACGGGCAAGAATTTTTGAGAGATTTGGTGGTTTTAGGGGATTGTTTCATGGTTGCTCCTGGTTAGATTTGATAGTAGAGAGGCCTTGGAGGCGGGAGATGATAGGCGGAAGAACAGTTAAAAGTTTATCGAGGTCGGACTTTTTGGTGTCGAGGCCAAGCGAAAAGCGCACTGAGTTATGTGCGACTTCGGCATCACCGAACATGGCCATTAGTACATGACTCGGCGTGATGTCGCCGGAAGCGCAGGCGGAGCCGGTGGAGACGGCGAAGCCTTCGAGGTCGAGATAGAGCTGGATAGATTCGCCTTCCGCGGCCGGGAAGGAAACCGATAAGACGTTAGGTAGTATTAGCTTGTTAGAACCGTTCTTTCTCGCTAGGGAAAATCCAGTCGGATTTTTTTCGTCGATTAGGCGCGCA
>CAYUIH010000078.1:0-2565 GCA_964444775.1 uncultured Candidatus Saccharibacteria bacterium | reverse complement strand
AATAGCCAAAAAGAAAATCCGCTCAGGAGAATACTAATGGATTTTAAACCTTATCAAGATTTTGCCAAGGAAAAGCTTGGCTTTGAATTTAGCGACGTTAATCTGCTCGTCACGGCGCTCACCCACCGCAGCTATGTCAACGAACACCACAAAAACCACGAACAGCACAACGAGCGTCTCGAGTTTCTCGGCGACGCCGTGCTTGAGCTCGTCTCTTCCGACTTCCTCTTTAGAAATTACCACGAACCCGAAGGTATCATGACCGCCTGGCGCGCCGCCCTCGTCCGCACCGAGTCTATCGGCGCTGCCGGCGAAGCTCTCGGCTACGGCCCGCTCATCCGCCTCTCCCACGGCGAAAAGAACGGTTCCGACCGCGCCCACGCCGTTATTCTCGCCGACTGTTTCGAGGCCGTCATCGGCGCCATCTACCTCGATAAAGGCTACGACGAGGCCAAAAAGTTTATCGAGAAGCATATCTTAGTCAAAATCGACGAAATACTCGAAGAAGGCTCCTGGCGCGACGCCAAGTCTTATTTCCAAGAGCTCTCTCAACATTTCGATAACGAAACCCCGGTCTACCATACTCTAAAGGAGGAAGGCCCCGACCATAATAAAACCTTCACCGTCGGCGTCTACGTCGGCAAGTCCATCAAGGGCGTCGGCACCGGCCACTCCAAACAGGAAGCCCAAACCGCCGCCGCCAAAGAGGGAATCAAGAGCTACAAGGCTAGCAAAAAATAAGCTAAGCTCGCGGGAAGACAGGACGTTGACTTCTTAAGTATTTTGTAGTATAATAGAATTATCTAGTTCCGCTAGACAATTCTTTTTAGGAGGTCAGACTTATGTATCAGTCCGACAATCATCCTCGTTCCTTAAAACTCAACGACGGTTCATTTCTCCAAAACAAGCCCTATCTCAGCGTCATGGTTGATCGCGAACGCACTCCACGAAGCGCCATCGACATCTTCGCCACCTCTGTACGAGATGGCACTGTCTATTTTCCGGATAAGCTCCGCGAAAATGTCTTCAAGCTTCGCGAGAACGACATTATCGTCCGTGTCAATGTCTTAATGGACTCACTGGGAATTGGTTTCATCAGAGAAGATTCGGAACATCCCGACTTCGTCGATTCGAAAGAAATCAAGTACTGCGAAATCGCCGAGTATATCGAGGACGATTATACTCTAGAAATCGAGACCAACGATGGAGGCATCGGCAACGCCGAAGCTTACAGTGTCTTCATTCGTCCCGGATGCGAAATGCATCTCGAATGGGGATACACCCCTCCCGACCCCAGATATGGCCGCTTAACTAAGGCTACCGAAGTGAGCGAATTCCACACGGAATACTGCCACGACGATTTTAAGGTAGATCTCACGACTGGATTCACCAACGGAGTATCCTTCGACATCGTCACTACCAAGCCTGTCCCCGACGAAATTCTCGAGCTCGATTCCGAGTTCAACTGCTCCAGTCGTGCTATTCGTTTCCACCACAAGCCTCGGACAAAACCGTTTCCAAACTCTCTCAGCCCGCTGATTCCTATGTCTCAGCTCACCTGAGCGAGTCCCAGCCTCGGCTCCGCCGAGGCTTTTTCATGCCAAAAGGCTCTTGACAACCACGAGCGGTTTAGGTAAAATAAGTGTATTGACTAACTGCGAGTCAACATAAAAATTCATAAAAGTTGAGAGCTTATCTATGTCTAAAAATCCACGGCCGGCTAACCGTGGATTTTTAGTATAAAAAAGGGAGCCTTAGCTCCCTCTCTGTTACTCGAAACGTCGCCTTAGCGTCTCTATCGTCTCGCCATTATCGATTTCGATAATGTCCGGCCGTACAAACACCTGCGCGATAAACCTAGCGACAGCCTCCTCTTCGTCCACCATAATCAGCCTTATCTCCCCCTGACGTTTAGTTCTGTCGATTGTTTGCCAATTTACGGGCCATAGCGTGTCGAACTTAATATCAAACTGCGTTCTCTGGATTGTCTCCTCGCTCGCTAGCTTCACGCTCTGGCCAAAGAAGTCTGGTATATCAATTTCGGTTTTCTGGTAATTGCCAAAGATATACAGCCTAATCCCCGCCCCACCAATCGCCACGCGCCAAGTCAGCCAATTCGCGCTCACTCCATCTACCATCTCCTGGAACACCGTCGGCGTAATGCCCGCGTCCAGTAGCGTCTGCGCGTTCTCAAAATACAATCTCGCCGGCACCTTCGCCGACAAAGGTTGCATCGTCCAGTTCTCGCCGCTCACTTCTGCCACAATCCTGTGTCCTTCCAGCGCAGTCATTACATAGATGTCTTGTCTATCGTCGCTCATCTCGAGCCCCCCAATCTTAAAAAACTAGGCCTCAGCCTGTCGCCATATTATATCTTCTTCTGTCAACTTCCGCAACTACTTGCTTATTTTTCTCTCTAGTGGTATAATTTTCCTCACTAACTAATTTAAGGAGAAACTATGCTCGCGATTCGTATGCAGCGTAATGGCCGAACTCACCTCCCGGTGTATCGGATAGTCGTCCAAGAATCCCAGCGTCACCCTCTTTCTGGGCGCGTTGTGGCTG
>CAYUIH010000077.1:0-2613 GCA_964444775.1 uncultured Candidatus Saccharibacteria bacterium | reverse complement strand
GATGTCGGGGACGATGATGCGGAGGGCGGTGAGATCGTAAATTTCGCCCATGTTTTGGTTGTGTTTGGCGAGTTTTTTATGGAGGGAGTAGACGGATTTGATGCGGCCGGAAATCTCAAACTCGATTTTTTCTTGGTTTAATAAATCGGCAACTTCTTTTTCGATTTGTTTAAGAGCCTTTTCGCCTTGTTTGTTGGTTTTTTCGATGAGGTTTTTAAGGTATTCGTAGCGGCGAGGGTCGACATAAGAGAAGGCGAGATCGGCGAGCTCGACGCGGAGGCGGCCCATGTTGAGACGGTCGGCGAGGGGAGCGAAAATCTCCAGAGTTTCGAGGGCGATTTTTTTCTGTTTGTCGGGGGGAAGGGCGGAAAGGGTGCGGGCGTTATGGAGACGGTCGGCGAGTTTGATGATGAGGACGCGGATGTCGTTGCCGGTGGCGATCATGAGGCGGAGGAAATTGTCTTTAGTGGCGGGGAGATAAGTGTCGAGGTCTTGCATGTTTTTACGGACTTGGCCGAGCTTGGTGACGCCGTCGACAAGAAAGGCGACAGACTCGCCAAATTCGCGCTTGATGTCTTCGAGCGTGACGTCGGTGTCTTCGACCGTATCATGAAGAATCCCGGCGATAATAGTGTCTTCGTCCATGCCCCATTCCTCGAGGATTTTTTTGACGGCGAGAGGGTGGATAATGTAAGGTTCGCCCGTCCGGCGGGTTTGGCCGGAGTGGGCCTTGGTTGCAAAATCAACCGCCTGTTTAATCCGGGCGGAATCGCCAGAGTGAGCGGCGGGGGGATTGATACGGGATTGTTGGCGTGGCATATGATATAATTGTAGCATGAGTAAAATACTTTGGACAGATGGGAGTGCAGACCCGAACCCGGGGCCGGGCGGATATGCCGTGATAGAAAATAAAGAGCCGGTGAGGGTGGGGCGAGAAGGCGATTCTTCGAATATCCGGATGGAGGGGGCGGCGCTGATTGCGGCGATGGAATATGCGGGCGAGGAAGGATGTGAGATTTGGACGGATTCGCAATTTTGGGTGAATGTGCTGACGAGTTGGGCGGCGAAGTGGGAGGCGCGCGGTTGGACAAAGAAAGGCGGGGAGATTAAAAATCTGCCGATGGTAAAGAAAGCTTGGGGGTTATATAACAAATATCCGGTGAAACTGCACTGGACGCGGGGGCACGTAGGGACGGAACAGAACGAGCTGGCGGACGTGTATGCGAACAAGGCGCGCGAGGGATTTACGCTCCCGGAAGAGTCGAAAACGTTAAAGGAGATTTTAAGATGAAAAAGATTGTGTTAAAGGCGAGAGTGAGGGGGCAGGACGAATTTGAAGAGAGGCTGGAGCGAGCGGGAGTGGAGCTTGGGCCGGTTTATTGGCAACACGACCGAATTTATTGTCCGAGGGGATATAGACGAGGAGGGAACTATCCGCGATTTGTCCTCCGGACGGAGATGAAAGCGGTGGATAGGCCGGCGAAATATAGCTTGATTTTAAAGCGGCACATTGAGGACGTAGACGTGGAAGTGGAGTTTAAGACGGAAGTAAAGGATTATACCGAGGCGGCGGGGATGGTGATGCAACTAGGATTTGAGCCGAAGGCGGAGGTCGCGAAGCGACGCCAGGAGGCGAAGCTAAAAGACGCGACGCTATATCTCGACCGAGTGGAGAAGCTAAACGGATACTTTGTAAAGGTGGAAGCGGAAGTGGCAGAAGGGGAGAAGGTAGAAGCGGCGCGAGCGGCGCTGGGCGAGAAGCTAAAGCAGGTGATGGAGTTTTCTGAGCGGAGTTTGGTGAGAGAAACATACGGGGAGATGTAGAATTTGAAGGCGGGGGCTGGACGGGACATGCGCCGTGTGATATAATAATTTAATGAAACGTAAGAAGGAGTTGGGGGGTAAGGCGGGGGTAGAAAAAAGTTATCAACTGAGCATTGGCGAGGCGGTGGAGCGAGCACGCTTAGAGCGGGGGTGGACGCAGGCGGAGTTAGCGAAGCGCGTGGGGACGAGTCAGAGCGCAATCCATAGAATCGAGAAGGGGCAACAAAACGTCTCGCTCGACATGATTCGGAAGCTGGCGAGTGTGTTGGAGCGTCAGATTATCTCTGTAGCGGACGAAGCAAGCCAGAGCTATGTGATTCGCGGAGGGAAGGAGCTCAGCGGGGCGATCGTGGTAAACACGAGCAAGAACGCGGCCGTGGGGCTACTTTGTGCTTCGCTATTAAACAACGGAAAGACGATTTTAAAGGGGCTAGCGAAGATTGAGGAAGTGTTTAGGATTATCGAGGTTTTGGAGTCGATTGGGGTGAAGGCGACCTGGATAAACGACGGGAAAGACCTGGAAATTATATCACCAGATGAATTATCTTTAGAGAAGCTAGACATTGAGGCGGCGCGAAGAACGCGTTCGGTGCTGATGTTTATGGGGCCGCTGTTACACAAATATGAGGAATTTGAGCTCCCTTATGCTGGGGGTTGTTCGCTAGGAAGCCGGACAATTACGCCGCACTTGAAAGCGCTGAGCGAATATGGCCTAGAGGTGGACGCGAAGAAACGTAGCGGATTTTATGAGGCGAAGGTGGATCCGTTTAAACGACTAGAGAAGGACGT
>CAYUIH010000076.1:0-2625 GCA_964444775.1 uncultured Candidatus Saccharibacteria bacterium | reverse complement strand
GACAAACAAGCCGTCGAGGCTTAGAACTTTGTCGTGGTTTATAGTAATAGCTTCGAGCCTTTTTGCCCCGGAGAGGGCGGTGATGGCTGAGTTTTCTAAAATTTGGACGTTTTTAAGGGTTTTAGCCTTTTCGACGAGGGATTGGTCGGCGCGATAATGATCTCCGTGATTGATAAGATAAACTTTTTGAGCGAGGTTAGAAAGATATAGAGTAGAGTAAAGCGCGGTGTTGCCGGCGCCATAGACGGCGACGGTTTTACCCTTGTAGAAATTAGCGTCGCAGGTGGCGCAATAAGAAACGCCGTGGCCAATATAGCTTTCTTCGTGGCTGAGGCCGAGCTTGCGCTCGGTGGAGCCGGGGGCGAGGATGACGGATTTGGCTCTTGGCGAAATATCTTCGTCGTCGGTTTGGACTTGGAAAGTTTGGCCATCTGTTGTAATTTTTACAACATTAGCGTATTCAAACTCGCCGCCGAAGGATTCAACCTGCTGTTTGAGAGTTTTAGCGAAGTCGAGGCCGGAGATTCCGGGGGCGGCAGGAAAATTGTCGATTTTGTGCGTGGCGACAATTTGGCCGCCAGCGACTTTTTGTTCGAGAAGCAGGACGGATTTTTTAGCGCGGAGAGCATAAAGCGCCGCGGTCAGGCCCGCGGCGCCCGCGCCACCACTACCAACATCCTCGGGTTTGTGCCTAAATTTATTCTCTCACACTTAGCGGGGGAGGAGGAAGTAGACGCGGGCACCGACGGCGGCACCGAGAATGATGGTAATGATGATAATAAGAAAGAGGGGGATACCGGATTTTTTATCGGGGTGGTCGATGATTTTAACGGTTTTATTTTTCTTCTTTTTGGCGGACTTTGGCTCTGGCTCGAGATCGATAATTTCCTTTTTCTCGTATACGTTCTTGCGCGGCTTCTCGGAGGCAGAATCAGAAACGCCGAGATAGGAGACTTTTTCAAAATGCTCAGACTTCTTCTCGGGGACGGAAGAGGAGAGCGGGCGTTTGTCGATATTATAGTTAGGGAGGAAGGGAGATTTGCCGCCGAGGGAGTAAGAATTATTATCTGGGAGCTTGTCGGAATTGGCGGACTTGGTGGAGGCGACCGGCTTATTAGGCTTATCGGATTTGTCTGCGGAGGCGGGCTTTTTGTCTTCTAGCTTAGGGTCGGTCGGGTAGAGGTCGCGAGACTTGGCCGGCTCGCGGGAGATATAAGCCTTTTCTTTGGTTTTTTCTACCTTGATGGCGAGTTCTGGCCTCGGGGCGGGCTTTTTGACGGGTTTGACGGCGGGCTTAGCGGCGGGTTTGATAGCTGGTTTATTAGCAGGTTTAGTGGCGGGACGCGAAACGAACGGGTCGGAGGAAGCCGCCCGGCGCGTGCCGATAAAATCCATGTAGCGAACGGGTTTAGTCTTTGTCTCGGTCATCTTTAATACGTTTTGCGATTTCTATTATATCAGTAAACTCAGAAGCAATCAAACTAGCGCCACCGATAAGGAGGCCGTTGCAGCCAGGAACGGAAAGATAAGACTCGGCGTTGAGGGATTTAACACTGCCACCAAAGAGGAGCGGAATCTCCTCGGCGATAGCCTTGCCGTAGGTGTCTTTAAGAGTTGAGCGAATGAGCTTTAGGGCGTCGGCGACATCGAGTGGCGAGGCGACCTTAGCTGGGCGGCCATGGCCAGAGATAGCCCAGACTGGCTCGTAGGCGATAATAACCTTAGTTAAATCTTCTTTAGAGACGTCGGAAAGGCCGCCTAAGACTTGATCTCGGAGGACATCGGCAGTTTCGCCAAAAGTGCGCTCAGACTCAGTCTCGCCTACGCAGAGAATCGGGGTGAGGCCGACGCGGAGAGCGGCGGAGACTTTAGCGCGGATGTCTTTATCGGTCTCGTGGAAGATATAACGGCGCTCGGAATGGCCAACGATGGCGTAGTTAACGAGAGAACGAAGCTGAGACACGGAAACCTCGCCGGTGTAGGCGCCAAAATCGTGAGCACAGAAGTTTTGAGCGGCGAGCTTTACCTTCCTCCGGTCGACTTGAAGCGAGAGAGGCTGAAGCGCAACGAGGGAGGGAGCAACGACAACTTCAACATCGCGCATGATGCGGATTTTTTGTAGAAGTTTATGCAGGAATAGCGAAGCCTCGCCGACGGTGAAGTTCATTTTCCAGTTGCCAATGATATAAGTCTTCATAGTTATTATTGTACACAGTTTTTAGAAAAGCGCAAGCGGAACGGGCTAGAGATTGTTCGTGACGCCAAGAATACCACGGAGAGCGAAGGCGGTGTCTTCGTGGGAGCGGCCGGTGATGGTGTCGATGCCCATGGCGACAACGGGGTAGTCGTTCCCTCCTGGCTGGGTCATGTCGCCAAAATAGAGAATGTCGGACTTTTCGACATGGAGTTCTTCCATGAGATGAGTCATGCCGAAGACTTTGTTCATGCCAGGGACGATAGCGTTGATGGAGGTCGTGCCACCGATTTCGTAATCAAAATCTGGTGCGAGCTCTTTGGCGCGAGCGACGATTTTTTCGCGTTTTTTACAATCTGGATCCCACTTGTATTTAGGCTCGGTGCCAGCAGACTGACCGAGAGCGGAGAAAGTGACCTGGGAGAGGCGGT
>CAYUIH010000075.1:0-2663 GCA_964444775.1 uncultured Candidatus Saccharibacteria bacterium | reverse complement strand
AAGCGGCGACGCGCGGGTCGAGCTGGCGAATGGTGCCGGCGGCGAGGTTGCGTGTGTTGGCAAAATCTTTTTCTCCTTTTTTACGTTGCTTTTTTTGAATCTCCTCAAAGTCTTTTTTGAACAAGATGATTTCCCCGCGGACTTCAACGTCGCCGAGCTCGGAAATGCGGAGAGGAATGTTTTGAATCGTTTTGACATTCATCGTCACGTCTTCCCCGACGAGCCCGTCGCCGCGCGTAACGGCTTGAACAAACAGCCCGTCTCGATAATGCAAGGCGCAGGCGAGGCCGTCCATTTTTATATCGGTGAAAAACTCGGCGATTTTTCCGCCCGGAATGAGCTTCTCGTTGCGAAAAATCCAATCTTTAATTTCCTCTTCGGAAAAGACATCAGCGAGGGAAATCATGCGCTTCTCGTGCGTGACTTTTGTAAACTTATCGAGGGGCTTGCCGGCGACGCGTTGAGTCGGCGAATCGGGCGTGATTAAATCTGGATATTGAGCCTCTAATAAAGTTAGCTCGTGTTTGAGCGAGTCGGCCGCGGCCTCGGACATGATCGACTCGTCTAAGACGTGATAGTGATAGCGATAATCGTTGATAAGCTCGCGGAGCTTGGCGATGCGCGCGGCGGCTTCGGCATGGTTAAGATTTTTCGGCATCTAAAATCCTCCTGTAATATAAATAAATATACGCAGAAATATAGATAAAACTCAAGCAAGAGAGGAACAAAGTTAGAAACGGCACGGTCGGGAGGTTGGCAAAAATTGGTAAGAGGTTCTTGAGCCACATATCGATCGTGATAGCTGGCAACATGAGACAAATCCAAATGAGCATCAAGGCAAAAAACAGAAAGAGCAACCGCAAGACGATTTTAAGGCGGCGGCCAGAGGCGAGACGACCGGCAGACTTAAGCGCCTCGAGCGGATATAGCCCCGGAGCAGACACGGCGGCGAGCGTAAGCACGCTAGAAGAGAGGAGATAGCCAGAAAGAAGAATCGAAAGCGCGGCGAAGATAAAATAAATGAGAGCATAAAACGGCGTAGAAAGAAAACCGGTGGCAACGGCGGAAGCGTAAGAAATCGCGACGATAACGAGCGGAGCGGTTTCTAGCGCGACAAGGAGAAAAACGAGAAGCGCGGAGAGGAAGGGGGCACAAGATTGATAGAGCGCGTCGCGGAGCGTGAGAGATTTTTTAGCCAGGAGATGGCGGAGAATAAAAATCGTGATAAGCCAAAGCAAGAGAAAGGTAAGGCCAAGGCCAGCGGGAGAGTCGACGTTAGTAAACGTCGCGAGGAGGAGCACGCCAGACTTTTGAAGATTGCCGAGCGTATAATCTTGGTTTTCTAAAGCGGCGCGAAAGGACTCGTAGGCGGATTCGCTAGAGAGGCCGGAGAATAAAATTGCGAAGAGCGTAGCGAGGAAAGCGAGCGGGAGAAATAACCGCCAGTTTTGCCCGAGGAATTTAAGGCTTTCTACGGTATGTTCAAAATAGCCAAAATCCTCAGCGGGACGAGTTAAATCCTCGGAGTGGACTAGCCTAAAACTTTGTTTTGCCATTTTCTAATCTTTCGATACGCTTTTCGATCGGGGGGTGAGTCGAGAAAAGATTATTAATAGACTCTTTGTTGAGCGGACTAGTGATGAACATAGCTTCTGTGGCGGGGTTTTGTTGTTTCATGGGGCGGGTTTGGGCCTCGAGTTTTTTGAGAGCGGAAATCATACCTTCGGGATAGCGCGTGAGTAGAGCGGCACTAGAATCAGCGAGATATTCCCTCTCCCGCGATATAGCCATTTGAGCGAGTCCGGCAGCAAACGGCCCGATGACTATAATGAGAATCATAATAACCGACCCGACAAGGCTGCGGTCGTTGTTGCGAGAACGGCGCCCGCCATAATAAATCATGCGCCAACCGACGTCGGCGACAAACCCAACGAGACAGACAAGGCCGAAGACGATAGTTGAGACGCGAATGTCGTAGTTTTTAATATGAGAAACTTCGTGCGCCATGACGGCAGTGAGCTCTTTGTCGTCCATGATTTTAATCAAACCGGTGGTGGCGCAAACTAATGCGTGATTTGGGTCGCGCCCGGCGGCGAAAGCGTTAGGCGCAGGGTCGTTGATAATATAAACCTCTGGCATGGGGAGGCCGGCGGTTAAAGTTAAATTTTCTACCGCGTTGTAGAGGCGAGGGTTATCTTTTTTCTCGATTTTTTGGGCGCCAGTCATCGCGACGGCGAGGCGGCTCGCGATAAAGTATTGGAAAAGCGCGTAGACCGTAGCGAGAAGGATGACGGTCGACGCGATTGTCCAATCTTGATAATAATAAGCGAAGGCAACGCCAATCGCGGCGATAAGCAGAACGAAGCCCAGCATAATAAAGACCGTGTTCCGCTTGTTCGCCGCGACGTTTTTGTACATAGTTTACCTAGAACTTAACTTCGGGAGCGTTCTCAATTTTGGCGCGCTCAGTCTCGGCGACCTCAAAATAGTCGCGAATCTTAAAGTGGCCGACGAGCTTGTTAATGACGTTAGTCGGGAAGGTTTTAATCTTAGTATTGAGCTCTTTAGCGCCGGCGTTGTAGAAGCGGCGAGAAGCCTGGATTTTATCCTCGACGTCTTGGAGCTGTTCTTGGAGCTTCTTGAAGTTTTCGTTAGCCTTTAAC
>CAYUIH010000074.1:0-2677 GCA_964444775.1 uncultured Candidatus Saccharibacteria bacterium | reverse complement strand
CGCTGAAGCCGATGAACTGCCCGCACCACACGCAGATTTTTGCGAGCCGGCCGCGCACTTATAAAGAGATGCCGGTGAGATACATGGAGCCGACGACGGACTATCGCGACGAGAAGAGTGGGGAGCTGGGCGGACTATCGAGAGTGCGCTCGCTGACACAGGACGACAGCCATGTGTTTTGTCGCAACTCGCAGATTAAGACGGAGATTGCGAACTTAGTTTCTATCGTGAAAGAGTTTTATCAAGAGATGGGGATGATGAAACTGAGAGCGCGGCTATCTTATCGCTCGGATGAGGATAAATATCTTGGTTCGCCAAAACTCTGGAAGATGGCGCAGGAGCAGATTAAAGAAGCGGCGATTGAAAATGGGCTAGATTACTTTGAGATGGAAGGCGAGGCGGCGTTTTATGGGCCGAAGATTGACTTTATGGCGGAAGATGCGATTGGACGCGAACATCAAGTGGCGACGATTCAGTTGGACTTTGTACAGCCGGAGCGGTTTGGGCTGGAGTTTACGAATGAGAAGGGCGAGAAAGAACGCCCGGTGATGATTCATCACGCGACGATGGGCTCGATTGAGCGGTTTATGTCGGTGTTTATTGAGCATACAGCGGGGTGGTTCCCACTTTGGGTGGCGCCGGAACAGGTGCGGATTTTGACGGTGAACGATAAGGTGAAGAAATATGTGTCTGAAATCTGTAAAGAGCTAGACGAAATAGAGCTAATGACGCCGGTAAGGAATAACAGACTGCGCTATAGCGTGGACGATACAGACGACTCGCTAGGGAAGAAGATTAAGCGGGCGACCGAGATGAAGATTCCGGTGGTGTTGATTGTGGGCGAGAAAGACATGGAAGCAAGGGAAGTGTCTGTGAGGCTACACGAGAAGGAAGACAAAGTTAAGTTGAAGGAGCTAACAAAGTATATTGAGAGCCTAAATCAATAATGATTCCGGTGGTTATAGGGCCGACGGGGTCGGGCAAGACTAGTATAAGCATCGAAATTGCGAAGGCGATAGGTGGAGAGATTATCTCCGCCGATTCGCGGACGATTTATAAAGGAATGGACGTAGGGACGGCGAAGCCATCGCTTGCTGAACGAGAAGGAGTGGTACACTATGGATTTGACTTGGTGGAGCTGGGGGAGCGGTTTACGGTAAAAGACTGGAAAGAGCTGGCTGAACAAAAAATTTATGAAATTCGACAGAGGGGGAAGATGCCGCTGGTGGTGGGTGGCACAGGACTATATATAGACGCGCTGGTATTTGATTATCAATTTAAGGTGCGGGGGAAAGGCTATGGCAAAGAAAGAGGAAAAAGTATAAAAGATTTATACACGGACGAAAAAAGTTTTGAGCAAAAGTTTTTAGAAGACAATCCCGACCGGGAAAAAATGTGTTCAGAATATAAAGTTTTTGGGATTAGCTGGGAGAGGGAAGCGCTGAGAGAAAGGCTCCAGAGGCGGGCAGAGCAGATGTTTGAGAATGAGGAACTATATCGAGAGACGGAGCGACTTGTACAAAAATATGGTGCGGAGAGTTTGGCGAGACTGGGGGACGTGTATAAATATGCGTGGCAATATGAACAAGGAGAGCTGGCTAAGGAAGAAGCGATAAATCTAACGGCGATAAAAGACGCACAGCTGGCGAAGCGGCAGATGACTTGGTTTAGACGAAACCCGGAAATTATGTGGTTGCCGCTTGAAAAAGTTTATGCGACCGTGCTAAAATGTATACAAGATGAGTAAAGAAAATGGTACACCGTTAGAAAAATTGTTCGGCTCGAAGACGCGAGCGAAGCTATTAAAACTGTTTTTTGAAAATGCGGACAAGTCGTTTTATGTGCGAGAAATTACGCGGGTGATTGAGGAACAGATAAATTCGGTGAGGCGGGAACTGTTGAACCTGGAGAGTATTGGGGTGGTGAAAAACGAGACGTATGATAACAAGGTTTATTATTCGGCAAATATGAAACACCCGTACGCGCATGCGCTGGTGGAGATTTTTTCTAAGAAAGTAGACCTAAATAAGGATAAGGACGTGAAGGAAGGGGGGTGGGAAGAGTATATTCGGCCGGTAAAGAAACAACTGGCGGGGCTAATGGTGACGAACCGCGTGCCGGGGCAAGAGGGAATTGATTTGTTAATTGTGGGGGACGATAAGACAAAGAAGCTGACGCATTGGGCGGAAGTGGTGGAGAAAAAAGTAGGGAAGCCGCTCAACTATGTGATATTCTCTGTGGAAGATTTTTTGTACAGAAAATCAGTGAGAGATAAGTTTATTTTAGAGATTTTAGACATGGATGTAAGCGAGTTGATCGACCCTGATAAAATAATTAAGGAGTGAGGAAAATGTTTGAACTAGAAAGTAAAAATCCAGACGTAGTGACGATTACGACGAAAAAGACGAGCGTGACGTTTAATGTGGCAGAATATACGATTTCTGGGAATCTTTCCGTGGGAGCGATTCATGGGCCAGGAGAGTTTGAGGTGGGGGACGTGACGATTCGCGGGATTGGCCTGGAAGGGGGCAGGACGATTTATGATGCGGAGGTGGGGGGAGTGCATATTGGGATTATTGGGGGGATTGAGGAAGGGCTGGACGACCTTGGGGTGAGCGATATTCTCTGTACTTCGAGCGTGAGGGCGATTCGGGAGATTGGACCGAAGCTAGTGGTT
>CAYUIH010000073.1:0-2697 GCA_964444775.1 uncultured Candidatus Saccharibacteria bacterium | reverse complement strand
AAAGCTCCAGCTGGCGCCAAATGCAGAAATTTGTGGAGTCTACAACATTCATACAAAGCCGTTTAGAACTAAGGCGCGCCTGATACTGGTCCGCGATTTTAGAAAAATTAAACCTAGAAGAAGCTTCTAAGCCCGCCGAAAGTGCGGGCGTTTTTAATAATTAGTAGCTTTAAGTTCAAAGAAAGACTGAGGGTGAGCGCAGACGGGGCAGACCTCGGGGGCTTCTTCGCCAACGAAGATATGACCACAGTTGCGACATTTCCAGACGGTGACCTTGTCGGACTTAAAGACAACATCATGTTCGATATTATCGCGGAGTTTAAGATAGCGGGCTTCGTGCTCTTTTTCGATAGCGGCGACACCCTCAAACTGTTTAGCGATATCTTCGTAGCCTTCTTCCCTGGCCTCTTCGGCGAACTGTTTGTACATGTCGGTCCACTCGTAGTTTTCGCCCTTGGCGGCGGAGGCGAGGTTGGTTTTTGTATCGGAGACGGAGCCACCGTTTAGGAGCTTATACCACATTTTGGCGTGCTCTTTTTCGTTCCCGGCGGTCTCGGAGAAAATCTCGGAGATT
Source organism: uncultured Candidatus Saccharibacteria bacterium (assembly GCA_964444775.1). Lineage (GTDB taxonomy): Bacteria > Patescibacteriota > Saccharimonadia > Saccharimonadales > Saccharimonadaceae > Nanosyncoccus. Next base: position 2,123 of record CAYUIH010000073.1, on the reverse strand, counting down.
TGTTCGTAGCCGTCTTTTTTAGCCTGGGAGGCGAAGTATTGATACTTCATGTGGGCTTGAGACTCGCCAGCAAAGGCCGTCTCGAGGTTTTTCCAGGTTTTTGAATTTTTCTTTAGTTCCATAAAACTCCTTTTTGCTATTATACCACGGTCGAGAGCGAGCGAGGAATGTGTGATATAATGAGGATGTTATGGCCATTGAAAGAAGTACGGAGAGAATTGTCGACGTAAAGTCGGTGGAGACGCCGGAGGAGGAGAAGTTTGAGAAGAGCCTCCGACCGACTAGTTTTTCTGAGTATATTGGGCAAGAGCGGCTAAAGACAAACCTGAAGCTGGCGATTGATGCCGTGAAAAAGCGCAACGATGGAACGACGCTAGACCATGTGCTGTTGTATGGCCCGCCGGGGCTGGGGAAGACGACGATGGCGAACGTGATTGCACACGAGCTAGGTGCGAACTTGCGCGTGACGAGCGGCCCGGCGATCGAGCGAGCGGGAGATTTAGCGAGCATTTTGACGAATTTACAGGATGGGGATGTATTGTTTATTGACGAGATTCACAGATTACGCCGAGTGGTGGAGGAGATTCTATATTCGGCGATGGAAGATTATAAGCTCGACATTGTAATCGGTAAGGGGCCGGCGGCGCGGAGCGTGCGGCTGGACTTGCCCCATTTTACCGTCATCGGGGCGACGACGCGAACAGGGGCGCTGGCGGGGCCGTTACGCGATAGATTTGGGATTATCCATCGGTTAGAGTATTATAAGTTGCCCGAGATTCAACAGATTGTGTCGCGGACGGCGGGGTTGCTCGGTAAGGAAATTAGCCCGGAGGCGACGGAGCTTTTAGCGACGCGCTGTCGGCTAACCCCGAGAATTGCGAACCGGCTGGTGAAGCGCGTGCGAGATTACTGCGATGTAAATGGGGACGGGATTATTGATAAGCCGACGACACAAAAGGCGCTGGATTTGATGGAGATTGACGAGTTTGGGCTCGACCCGGCCGACCGGAATATGTTAGAGCTGATGATAGAAAATTATGGAGATAGGCCGGTGGGGCTGACGACGATTGCAGCGCTGACGGGGGATGAGCCAACGACGATTGAAGAATACTATGAGCCATATCTCTTACAACTAGGGTTACTTGAGCGGACACCGAAGGGGCGGGTGGCGACGGTGAAGGCGCGCGAACACCTGAGAAGAGTAAAAAACGAGCATTAAAAAGAGCCCCGCGGGGCTCTTTATCACCTTCTTTCTTCATGTCTTAGACGACGCCGGGGTTGATGTCGATGTAGTCGATATAGACAACGCCGCCGCAGGGGGTAGGCAGAGAACAGGCGTCTTGCCAACCGAGCTCTTCGCGAATCTTGCGAGGACGATATTTCTCGATGCGAATACCATCGGGCGGGAAAGTCATCTTTGATCTGCGCTCGTGCGCCTCGTGATAGCACTTGATTTCTGGCTTTTTGATGTTGGCGCCGGCCGCACGATGATAGAAACGGTCGAAAGTGCGTACGCCGTCGGCGTTAACCGGGACATCAGCCAGACAGATATAGCCGAAAGCGATGGCGAGGTTAAGCAGTTCCCAGGCGGGAAGAGAGATAACACCCTGCTCGCCATGAATGTAGCGGCTCGGGCTCTCGTGGAGGAGGTGGCGACGCGGGAACGAATCTTTCTCCGGGTCATAGAACTCCACCTCGAGATTCCAGGCGCCAGATTTGGTCGGGGAATAGAGGATGCGATAGGCATGATTCCAAGGCTTGGCGATCAGATACGGTTCGAACTCGTAGTATTCCTCGAGAAAACTGCCGAGCGCCTTGAAGATTTCTTCCTTGAACGGCGAACGGCCGTTTTCTAAGTCGGCCGTGATGGTAAACTGGGGATCTTTGTTTTCTGAGGTCTCGAGACGGACGGTCAAGATGGTTGGGATAAAACGGTCTTCGTGGTGGATTTTGTAAGTGCGCTCGTAAGCCATGATAAGCTCCTCCTTGAAAGAAGTGTGGTGATAAGATGCGAGCTTTAGCAAGAAAGCAAAAGCTAACTTTTTTATTATATCATAGGCTGCTCATTTTGTCAATGGAGGCCAGACTACTCGAGTAGTTTCCGTGGTATAATCAGATTATGA
>CAYUIH010000072.1:0-2729 GCA_964444775.1 uncultured Candidatus Saccharibacteria bacterium | reverse complement strand
CCCAGAAGCTGCGTTTTTTCTTGTCGCCGGCGGGCTTGCCGCCACGAAACTCCTCGAGGAGCTCCTTTTGGCGCTTAGAGAGGGACTTTGGAGTCTCGACGATAACCGTGACGATGTGCGGGCCGCGATCGCCGTCAGTGCGGAAGGGGACGCCGTGACCAGAGAGGCGGAACGGCGTGCCGCTTTGAGTCCCGGCGGGGACCTTCATAGTGACGAGACCGTCGACAGTAGGGACGTCAACCTCGCAACCGAGGGCGGCGTCAGCCATGCCAACCTTAACATCAGAGAGGATAATGTTCCCCTCGCGGGTGAGATTTTTATCGGGGCGGACACGAACGCGAACGTAGAGATCGCCAGGGGTGCCGTCTTTAGGGGCGGGGCCACCCTTGCCGGTGAGGCGGATAGCCATACCATCATCAATCCCGGCGGGAATCTTAACCTTGAGTTTTTTACCACTTTCAAGAGAAATTTCTTTTGTCATGCCGAAGACGGCATCTTTAAAATCAATGACAACTTGAGTCTCGAGGTCGGCCCCGCGTGAGGCGCGACGACGGCGAGCGCCACCACCAAACCCGAAGAGGTCGCCTAAAATGTCGTCGAGGCCGCCAGCTTCACCGCCACCGAAGTTGAAGGAGAAGTTACCACCGTTAAAGTTAAACCCTTGAGCGAAAGGATTACCGCCGGCGAAAGGATTTCCTCCGTCGCCACCAACGCCAGCATGACCGAATTGGTCGTAGCGAGCACGCTTTTGTTTGTCGCTTAAAACCTCGTAGGCTTCGTTGACTTCTTTAAACTTTTCCTCGGCGGCCTTATCCCCAGGGTTACGGTCGGGATGGTATTTCATGGCGAGCTTACGGAAAGACTTTTTAATCTCGTCGTCGGAGGCGGACTTTCCAACACCTAAAACTTCATAATAATCGCGCTTAGACATAGAAACATTATAACGAATTAGCAGTCGAAAAGCAAGAGTGCTAGAGTCAAAAAAACATAATGGGCTTGATTTTTTATCAAGTTTGTGCTATAATGAAAGTATATAGGTGTTTCATCTAGTAGTTTGACAATGTGCCAAAAAATATAGGAGGGTTTACCATGATGTTTCGTGATCTGAGTGCGTTGACTTTGGAACCGAACAAGGAGCCAGCAGGGCCGATTCTGACAAGAGAAGAGGCTATTGACCTGGTGGACCAGACAAGAGAAGATGAGCCGGTCATGATCCCGTACGGGATTAGGACGATTGGCAGAAACGCGTTTAGGGGGATGGTAGGCATTACAGAAGTAATCCTCCCTGATAGTGTGAAGGAGATTGGAGCGGCCGCTTTTAAGGACTGTTTGAATCTCCAGCATATCGAGTTTAGCGAAAATCTTAGAGAAATCCAATCTGAGGCGTTTTATAATTGCGTAAGCTTGGAGGAAGTGGATTTTCCGCCTTGGCTGGCCACGATCGAGGCAAACGCTTTTAAGCGTTGCGACAGCTTGACAGAGGTGATGTTCCCGCGCAACTTGGCTTTTCTGATGAGCGGAGCCTTTGCAGACTGCGCCAGACTGGAATATGTGGACTTTAGGTATGTAACCAGTACAGTCGCTATCCCCGCCGGGGCGCTTGCAAATTGTCCCCGACTGAGGAAGGCCGCCGGATGGCAAAGCATGAAAAAGTATTGGGACGGCTCGTATTATCAGGTCCCGCGAAAGGAAGTGTTCTATAACTCACTGTTGACCATTCCGTCACTGAAGCGAGGCAAGTACTTGCGAGGCTACCGCCGCGAGCGGCTCGAGAGAGACAAGAACGACCACGCGCGGTTCGAGAGAGAAATGGACGAGCTACAGGCATACGACAACGAGGCAAGGGGGGAATGGCACAGAAAGGCACTGAATCCGGAAACGGACGCAGAAATGCTAATGATGATGTTGAACGCCTAAGTTCAAAAAGCCCCGAGGTTTCTCGGGGCTGTTTTTTATTTGGCGTATTCGACGGCGCGGGTTTCGCGGATAACATTAACCTTAATGACACCAGGGTAAGACATGGTCGCTTCGATTTTGTTGGCGATATCACGAGCGAGCTTAAGGGCGGTTAAATCGTCGATTTGTTTTGGCTCAACGATAACGCGAATTTCGCGGCCGGCAGAGATGGCATAGGCCTTGTCGATGCCGGGGAAGGAAGTTGCGATATTTTCGAGGTCGCGCATACGCTCGGCAAAGTTCTCGGCGGAGATATTGCGAGCGCCAGGGCGAGCGGCGGAGATAGCGTCGCAAATTTTGACGATGAGAGCCTCGGGAGTGGTCGGCTCGATGTCGTCGTGATGCGCGGCGATGGCATGGACGATAGATTCGGGCATACCGTATTTTTTGGCGAGCTCGGCACCGATTTCGGCATGCTTGCCTTCGATTTTGTGCGTGACGGCCTTGCCCATGTCGTGCAAGAGAGTCGCGGTCTTAGCGATGCGCTTGTCGGCGCCAATTTCTTCGGCGATCATGCCGGCCATGTGAGCCATCTCGATAGAGTGTAAGAGAACGTTTTGGCCGTAGCTGGTGCGGAACTTAAGCTCGCCGAGGAGATGAAGAATCTCGCGCGGGATGCCGACAACGCCAACTTCGCGGGCGGCGTCTTCGCCGGCACGGACGACTTCTTTCTCGATTTCGCGCTCAGCCTTAGAGACGGATTCTTCAATAGAGGCGGGGTTTATCCGGCCGTCTTTCATGAGGCGCTCGAGGGCGTAGCGGGCGACTTGGCG
>CAYUIH010000071.1:0-3074 GCA_964444775.1 uncultured Candidatus Saccharibacteria bacterium | reverse complement strand
GACCTTAGCGATAGCAGAAGCTTCGTCGAGGACATCGATAACTTTGTCGGGCATAAAGCGGTCGTTGATATAGCGGCCAGACATAGTGACGGCGGTCTCGAGGATTTCGTCGGGGATAGTGACGTTGTGATGTTTTTCGTAATGGGACTTGATGCCCTTTAAAATTCGCAGGGTGATGGCGTTAGAGGGTTCTTCGACCAGGACGGTTTGGAAGCGGCGCGAGAGAGCCTTGTCCTTTTCGATACTCTTGCGATATTCATCGAGAGTAGTCGCGCCGATAAGGCGGATTTTACCGCGGGCGAGGGCGGGCTTTAAAATGTTGGCGGCGTCCATGGAACCTTCGGAAGAGCCGGCGCCAGAAAGTAAATGGAGCTCGTCGATAAAGAGGATAATCGAATCGTCGGAGACGGCTTCGTCGATGATGCCCTTGATGCGCTCCTCAAACTCGCCACGGAACTTCGTCCCGGCGAGAAGGCTCGAGAGGTCAACTTGATAGATATGCTTGCCAATGAGGAGAGAGGGGACGTCGTTTTTAACGATTTTTTGAGCGAGGCCTTCGACGATGGCGGTTTTGCCGACGCCGGCTTCGCCGATTAAAACGGGGTTAGACTTAGTGCGGCGGCAGAGGACGGTGATGGTGCGCTCAATTTCTTTGTCGCGGCCAATGACGTTATCGAGCTTGCCGGTGCGAGCCATCTCGGTTAAATCGGAGCCGAAGCGAGCGAGCCAGCGGAGCGGAGACTTGCGCGTGTATTTAGCCTTTTCTTTGGCGAACTTGGCTTCTTCGGCTTGTTTTTCGACTAGGGATTCTATCTCGCCGGAGAGTTCGTCGAGGCTGACACCTTGGCGCTTTAAGAGATCGGCGGCGTTGGAACTTTCTTGGCCGATGAGGGCGTAGAGAAGATGCTCTGTGCCGATAGTGTCGAGGCCTTGTTCGCGGGTGAAATTGCGCGCCATCTGGAGCGTAAGCACGGTCGACTCAGAGAGCGACATCATGGCCATCTGGCCTTCTTTCGGGACGTCGGCGGCGGGGCGGCCGAGCGCCTTTTCTACAGTCTCGAGCGTGACGCCCCAAGGAGAGAGCAGGCGCGCGCCCTGACAGGTGTCCTGGGCGAGAATCCCGAGAAGGAGGAATTCTGTCCCCATATAACCGTTATTATATTTTTTGGCGTAATAATCAGCTTTTTGCACGGAGAAACGGGCGTTCTCGGAAAGATGATGCATGGTTTCACTAAAGTCGTCTTGCATACATACCATTATATAGCAAAAATTAGCACTGTCAAGCCGCGAGTGCTAATTTTGCTTGTTATCTACTGTTCTGAAGTATAGAACTTGACACCGTCATAGGTGTAATAATCGTATTTTCCGTCGGAGTTTTTGACGGTGAAGTAATGGGCGTAGAAGCTATTGACGTTGACGTGCTCGAGCAGGACGCGTTTGTGATCGACGTCGATAACGTCGTGATCTTCGTAAGCGTTGCGACCGGTCCAGATGTTGTGGTCGACGACGTCGCTACGATAGTAGGTGCTTTCGTATTTAGTGTCGGTGATAGGCTCGCCGGCGAGGTTTAAGATACCATAATGGTTGTCGGAATTTTTAACTTCGTAACCACCTTCTTCGATGTAGATGCGCTTATAAGCGCCCTCGCTAACGCGTTCGCCCTTGGTGTTGATGAGATAATACTCGTCTTCAGCGTCGGCGACGATGGCGTGATGATGTTTGTCGAAGATGTCCCAAACTGCGGCGTATTCGTGACCACCAAAAGCTTCGGAGCCGTCGAGCTTATAAAACTTATATTTACCGTCGTTTTTGATGGCGTAAAAATCGTCGTAGAGGAGGCCACTACGGATTTCTGGCTCTTTGTCGAAGGTTTTGACAACTTGGCCGTTTACGACAACTTCGACGTTGCCGTCTGCGTTTTTGGCGGCGTAATTATTGATGTCTTTAAGAGCGACGTAAGCATCGACACGCTTGACGACTTTATAATTTTTGTCGAGGAGAGCGACGGCATCATAATCGTCGTAGCCGACGATGATGTCGTCGGAGTCGGTGAGGCCGTAGTATTTAGTCTCGTTTAGCTCGAAAGCTTTGCCGCTAGCAATCAGGCGATACTTCGGCTCGTTTTCGTCGCTTTTGAGCAAGATGAGGGCGCGGCTGTCGGAAACTTCCTCGAAAGTGTAGCGCTGACCTTCGAAGGCGTCGAGCTGTTTCCCGGAGCGGACATCGAAGACGATATTGAAATTGTCATAATAGAAGAGGCCAAAATCTTTAGCCGAAGAGGAGAGCTTAGGTTCGTCGGCGTCTTCTTTAATGGCGTAGGAAACGATGCTTTGACCACTGTAATTATAAACGGTGTAGGCCGCGGAGTTTTTAACGACGGCAAAGCCGGCCGTGGAGCTATGGGAGGTGATGGAAAGGTCAGTGGCGTGAGCGACGACTTTACCGGCGCCGGTTAGGAGGTCGTATTCTTTAGTGTTGCCGTCTTGAGCGAGATAGAGGCCGCCGGCGGCGGTGATGGCGCCGTACTTGCCGAAGTTGACGGACATCTTGCCGTCTTCGCGGATGATGCCGACTTGGTCGTCTTTTTTAACGTAGGCGTAGCCGGCGATAAAGTCGGACTTGGAAGTATAAGCGTCTTCGGTGAGGCGCTCGCCCTTTTTGTTCCAAAGGGTGTAGCTGCCGTTATCATAGATAAAGAAAGAATCAGAGTAGCTAAGCTTAGCCTTAGGGTCAGACGAATCTTGAGGGCGAGTTAGAAAAAGCGCAGTTAAGAGCCCGGCCAAGATGACAACCGCGGCGACAATTACGCCAATAAGCAGGCCTTTGGTAGGCTTTTTTACCTTACGTTTGATAGGTTTAGACTTTTCCGGATGCTCCGGCTCTAAATCTGGTTTTTGGTCTGGTTTTGAAGATTTGTCTTCTGCCATAAAAACTCCTTTTAGTTATTACCATTATAACAAAAAATCCCCCGCGTGGGGGGATTTTGGCGTAGTAGAAACTACTTAATGACCTTGGTGATAACGCCAGAACCAACGGTCTTGCCGCCTTCGCGGATAGCGAAGCGGTCGTTGTTG
>CAYUIH010000070.1:0-3221 GCA_964444775.1 uncultured Candidatus Saccharibacteria bacterium | reverse complement strand
TACTGCCTCCGGGTCCTAACCATCACGTGGACATCATTCTACGCACATAGTCCTCTGTTTTATCTCGGCTAATCCCAGAAGCTGCAAAGAACCAAACTTCTAGTCGCCATGACTAATTTTCGAGGCTTCTCGCGTCATTTAGAAGCCCTTAATCCCGTTCTATGATAACCGGTATTCTACGGAATCTCAAATACTAGCCAGCCTATGAAAATAGATTAGGCATAAGCAGGCATGTAAGCTACACGCCTTGCAACAGTGTTTTCACTTATTTTACACTTACGGTGTTAAACGGTACGCCTGACATCTGTTAATAATTCGTCTAAGCTTTGTCAGCCCCAACTAACCCTTATTATATCACACTTATCATTATTTTTCCACCCCTATTTCCTCTTGTCCTTTTTCTCCTTTTCGTATATCCTTAAACTATGATTGCTAAAACTTTGTCCGCTATCCCTTACGGATACGAAGGTCGTCTAGTCGAGGTAGAAGGCGACATGAACAAGGGCCTTCCCGCCTTTAACGTTGTCGGCATGGCCAACAAAACCATTTCCGAGGCTCGTGAGCGCGTTAAAAGCGCTTTGGTAAACTCTAGCTTCTCCTTCCCCGATAAAAAAGTCACTGTCAACCTCGCCCCGGCCGATCTCTTAAAGGATGGCTCCTATCTCGACTTGCCAATCGCCCTCACCGTCCTCGCCCTCTCTAGTCAGCTCCATCAGTCCGATCTCGAGAATCGTCTTTTCGTCGGCGAGCTCTCGCTCAACGGCGATCTCCGCCCTGTCCACGGCATCATCAACATCGTCGAAACCGCCCAAGCCGCCGGCATCTCCGAGATATATCTCCCCTTTAAGAACCTCCCTCAGGCTTCCCTTCTCTCCGGCGTCAAACTCATCGGCGTTAAAAACCTCCGCGAGCTTTTCCTCCATCTCAAGGGCGAGAGACTTATCGCTCCTGCTTCCAAAACCGTTGTAGAAAATATCAAAACAGACGAAGACGGCCCCATCCTCGACCACGTCCGCGGCCAAGCCTTTGCCAAGCGCGCTCTTTCTATCGCTATTGCCGGCCACCACAACATCCTTATCTCTGGCCCTCCTGGCGCCGGCAAGACCCTTCTCGCCCGCGCCGCTGCTAACCTCCTCCCGTCCCTCTCCCCTTCCGAAATGATTGCCATCACTAAAATCTATTCTCTTTCCGGCGAGGCGGCAGACACTATCATCACAAAGCGTCCTTTCCGCTCCCCTCACCACACCGCTTCTCCTGTCTCCGTCATTGGTGGCGGCACTAAGGCTACGCCCGGAGAAATCTCTCTCGCCCACCTCGGCGTTCTCTTCCTCGACGAGATTCCCGAGTTCCCCCGTTCTGTTCTCGAGGCTCTTCGCCAACCGCTCGAAGACAAAAAGATTTCCATCTCTCGCGCTAACTCCAAAACCACTTATCCTGCCGACTTCATGCTTATCGCCACCATGAACCCTTGCCCGTGCGGCTATCTCGGAGATCCTTCGCACGAATGCACCTGCACTCGCAAACAAATCGAGACCTACACCAAAAAGCTCTCTGGCCCCCTCTCCGATCGTATCGACATGAACATCGAAGTCTCTAAGGTCGACAATTCTGACCTCCTCACCAAGAGCAATCAAAAACGCGCCACCGACCCCACTTCTGAGCATTTCATTGTAAAAAATAAAATATCAGAGGCCATCCGCCGCCAACGCGCCCGCTACTCAAAAACCGATTTTTACAACTCCTCGCTCAGCTCTCACCAAGTTTCTTCCCTGCTCAAACTCACTCCCGCCGCCGAAGCTTTCCTCCAAAACGCTTCCGACAAACTCAATCTCTCCGCCCGCGCTTATTTTAAAGTCCTCAAAGTCGCCCAGACTATCGCCGATCTCGACGACGTCGAGCTTATCGATGTGTCTCAACTTTCCGAAGCCCTCAATTTCCGCAAGCGCTGAACATCTCTCCCAGACCCCTTGAACAAACTTTTTAACCTCTTGCCAAAACCGCTCTTTTTTAGTATAATGTCCACCAAGGTTAACTCAAGAGAAAGGATCACTCCCATTAGTAAAAATTCACGTACCAAACTCAACGGAGAAATCCGTTATCCCGAAGTTCGCGTAATTGGAGCTAATGGAGAACAGCTAGGCATCATGTCTAGCCGCGATGCCCAACTTCTCGCCCGAAAAGAGGGAGTCGACTTAGTAGAAATCGCCGCTAACGCCAACCCTCCTGTCGTCAAAATCATCGATTGGGGTAAATACCAATACCAAAAGATGAAAGAAGAGGCCAAAAACCGCAAAAAAGCCCGCGAAAAACAATCCGAGCTTAAGCAGATGAAAATCGGCCTCAAAATCAGCGACAACGACCTTAACATTAAAGCCCGCAAAATCAAAGGTTTCCTCGAAGACGGCGATCACGTCAAAATCATGATTGTCTTCCGTGGCCGCGAGATGGCGCACAAAGAACTCGGCAACGAGCTCTTAAATCGCACCATCGAGCTCCTCGGTGAAGAGGTCGTTATCGAAGGTAAGCCCCAATTTAGCGGCCGCAACCTCTCGGTCGGAATACGGAAGAAGTAATTTCCTACTTCCACGGTTCCCCGAGTGCACCTCAATATCAACTTAACCTAAAGGAAAATTATGCCCAAACTAAAAACGCATAAAGGTACCGCCAAGCGTATCAAAATCAGCGGTTCTGGAAAACTTATCCGCGAACGCGCTTTCGGAAACCACATTCTTGCGAAAAAGTCCAAAGCTCGCAAGCGCAACATGAAAACTGCCGCGACTATCAACGGTAAAATCAAGAAAAACGTTAAGACCGCACTAGGAGTTTAATCATGAGAGTCAAACGTGGCGTTCCTGCCCATGCTAAGCACAAGAAAACTTTAATCGCCGCGAAGGGTATGCAACACGCGCGTACGCGCAGCTTCCGCCTCGCCAAACAAGGCGTCATCAAATCCCTCCGCTATGCCTACCGTGATCGTCGCAACAAAAAGCGTGATCTCCGCGCTCTTTGGATCACCCGCATCAACAACGCTTCTCGCGAGCTCGGTCTTTCCTATTCCCAGCTTATCGCCGGCCTCAAGAAAAAGGGTATCGAGCTTGATCGCAAAATCCTCGCCGACCTCGCTGTCAACCAACCAGAAGCTTTCAAAGCAATCGTTAACACCGTGTAGGAGAAATAACCATGGCAGTCTGCGAAATCACTGGCAAAGGCAAAATGTACGG
>CAYUIH010000069.1:0-3274 GCA_964444775.1 uncultured Candidatus Saccharibacteria bacterium | reverse complement strand
TACCGAGCTCGGCGGAAATAAGAGCGTAAGGGATGAAGAAGCCGAGAATCATAATCAACCACCACGCGTACTGAGAATTGCCGATCGAAGCGGTTGGCGCGACGGCGTCAATCACCAAGACGATACAGACCGTTGCGAGTACGGCGCTAAACAGCCTGAATTTAGGTTTTTTAGTTGGCATTTTAGTTTTTGCCCTCCTTTTGTTGTTTTATATAATCCAAAGTCGCTTGAGCGACGCCGCCAAAATACAAACATAATCCGCGTTGAGCGGTTAAACGATTCTCTGCTTGGTCGAAGCAGACGGAATTTTCGCCATCCATGACAGAATCAGTGACTTCTTCGTTGCGGTTCGCGGGGAGACAGTGCATAAACTTACAGTTAGGGTTTTCCGTGGCGGCCATTAAGTCGTCGTTGACCTGGAAGGTAGGATAGAAATCTTTCATGTAGACTTCCTTCGGGGTCTCCTTGTCGTAGAGGCCATACCAAACGTCAGTATAGACAAAATCTGCACCCTTGAGACAATTCCGGTCGCTCGTCACCGTGACGGAGCCACCATATTTTTCGCAATTGGCACGACCGATTTTTTGGAAGTCTTCACTCAAAAGCTTGTGCTCTGGACCGTAATGGACAAAATTCATACCAAGCTTGGTCGTGATCATCATTAAACTGGCACAGAACTGGGGCCAGTCGCCGACAAAGACAACTTTAACGTCGTTCCAATTTTTCTCCGGATCGAGATTGTCTAAAATGGTGATGATGTCGCCGATTTCTTGAGTTGGGTGATTATAATCGGACATGCCGTTGATAACGGGCGCCTGGGAATACTTAGCTAAGGCCTGGACAGATTCGTGGCGATCAACGCGGGCCATGACGAGGTCGCACATGCGGCCGAAAACTTGAGCCGTGTCTTCGATAGTTTCGTGGGCGCCGAGCTGAATCGCGCCAGGAGCGAGATTAAGCGCGTGGCCGCCGAGCTGGCTCATAGCGACTTCAAAAGAAATCCGTGTGCGGGTCGACTTTTGCTCAAAGAGCATAGCGAGATTTTTATGATATAACGGGTCAAGCACTCCGCCCGACTTGATATAGTCACGCACGACGACGGCAGTCTTGACGATGTCGAGAATCTCAGACTGATCGAAGTCGGTCGTGTCGATGAAATCCTTTTTGGAAGGGACCTCATGCGAAAGTTTATATAGATTGTCCATAATAACATTTTAGCACAAGCGGAATAATTTTTAAACAATTATTTCGTGATGATGGTGCCGGACTTGAGCTTTAAAGCGTCTTCGAGATTGTCGAGAGAGCAGATGATGCCGGTTTTGCCCTTTTTAGCGAACTCGGTCGTGGCGAGGATTTTAGGCAACATAGAGCCGGCCTTGAAAAAGCCTTGGCGAGAATAATACTCGGCTTCTTTAGATGTGAGATGTTTAAGCGCGGTTTGGTTAGACTGGCCGAAGTTAAGATAGGCAAAATCGACGGCGGTGACGGAGAGGAAGATGTCGGCCTTGATTAACTCGGCGAGTTTTTCGGCGGCAAAATCTTTATCGATGACGGCATCGACGCCTTTAAGCACGCGGAGGATTTTAGTGCGGTAAACCGGCACGCCGCCACCACCAGCGGCAATAACGATGACGCCGGATTTAACGAGGTCGAGAATCTCGCGCTTTTCCACGATAGACTTTGGCTTAGGCGAAGGGACGACGCGGCGCCAGCCACGGCCGGAATCTTCTTTAACGACCCAACCTTTTTCCTTGGCGAGCTTTAAGGCTTCTTTTTCGGAGTAGAACTGGCCGACGGGCTTGGTCGGGTTTTTAAAGACGGAATCATTTTTATCGACTTCTACTTGAGTGACGACGGTGGCGACCTTTTTGTTCTTGCCGTCTTTTAGAAAGGCGTTTTGGATAGACTGTGCGAGCCAATAGCCGATTTGGCCTTGGCTCATAGCGACGGCGGTTTCGAGTGGCATGGCGGGAGCCTTGTCGCTGGAGGCCTGTTCTTCGTGGATTAAGATGTTGCCGACTTGGGGGCCGTTGCCGTGGGCGATGATAATTTCGTATTTAGAGGAGAGCTCGGCGATAAGCTTGCCAACTTGCGCCGCAACGGACTTTTGAGCCTCGGCGGAGACTTCGCCGTTTTTCTGGAGAGCGTTACCGCCAAGGGCGATAACGACACGTTTTTTTGCCATATATATTATATACCTCCTACTTTCCTAATAGCTTAAACATTTCTTTCTTGTATTTTTCTACGCCGGGCTGATCGAACGGGTCAACGCCATGAAGAAGCGCGGAGAGGGCGCAGGCCATCTCGAAGAAGAATACAAGAAAGCCGAGCGAGCGGGCAGAGATACCAAATTCGGCCTCTGGGTCGAGAATTTCGAGATCGAACGTGGAGATGCCGCCGGCGTCGTGTGCCTTGATGGTGGCGGAGAGAGCCTTGTCGGAGATTTCGGTGAGCGGGACACCTTCAAGATAGTCGAGGCCATCGGCGGCGTCTTTAAGCTTAGGAACGACGAGCGGGGATTTCTCGGGCGAGAAGTGGAGGAAAGTCTCGAAAATGTTGCGGCGGCCGTCTTGCATGTATTGACCGAGAGAGTGGAGGTCGGTGGAATAAATGACCGAGGCGGGGAAAATCCCTTGCTTATCCTTCCCTTCTGACTCGCCAAAGAGTTGTTTCCACCATTCGTTAAAGTAGAGTAGGCTCGGCTCAAACGAGGCAAGGACTTCTACATCACAACCACATTCGTCATAAAGATAAAACCGCGAGAAAGCATAGGAAATTAACATGGAGTTTTCTAAGTTTTCTGAGTCGAGCTGAGTGAGCTTACACTCGCGGGCGCCAGAAAGCAGTGCATCGAGGTCGCAACCGGCGACAGCGAGCGGAAAGAGCCCGACGGCAGAGAGAACGGAATAGCGGCCACCAACGCCAAGTGGAACATCGAACGTTTCGTAGTTGTTTTTAACGGCTTCGTCGTGGAGCGCGCCTTGCTCTGGGTCGGTAGTGGCGATGATGCGTTTCTTAGCTTCTTCGGCGCCGTATTTTTTGATTAGTTCTGCCTTAAGAATCCGGAAGGCAACGGCTGGCTCTAAAGTGGTGCCGGATTTAGAGATGACGTTAAGCGAGAAATCGTGGCCGTCGAGAGTTTTAAGCACTTTCTTCAGTTCTTTGGAAGATAAGTTGTTGCCGGCGAATAATAATTTACACTTGGCAGTCGCACCCAAATCAAGCGCTTCATAAACGGCGCGGGCGCCAAGATAACTCCCGCCGATACCGATAC
>CAYUIH010000068.1:0-3285 GCA_964444775.1 uncultured Candidatus Saccharibacteria bacterium | reverse complement strand
CGGCAAGACCTTCCGCGAATTAATGAAACAAGCCGGCGCCGGCGAGGATGTCGACCAAGCCGACCTTAACAATCTCACCTCCGCCCAAATGGCCTACATGATGCCCATCATGTTGCTCCTCATCATGGTTAATCTCCCGGGCGCGCTCGTCTTCTATTATTTCCTTTCTAATCTTATCGCCCTCGCTCAACAAACGCTCGTGTTGAAAAAGGCGGAGACCGAAATGGAAATCTCCGCCGATAAAGCCGTTCTTAAAGAACTTAGAAGCCTCCAAGAAGCTGAGGTTATAGAAAATAAAAAAACCGGCACAAAAATCACTCGCATCTCCGCTAAGGATTCTAAAAAGAAAAGGAGATAATTATGAATCAAGATGAATCAATTCGCTTTGCGACTAAATACCTTGAGGATTTGCTGAGTTTCTTCGGGATTAACGTCGCCGTCTGGTCAACGGTCGATGACGAAGTTATCCAGCTTTCTGTCCCCTCTACTTCCATGAATAGCCTCCTCATTGGTAAAAACGCCGAGAACCTCCGCTGTCTCCAACACGTCGTCTCCCAGGCTTTAGTCTCTAAAAACGCCGAGCTCACCCGGGTTAATGTCGATATCGCCGATTATAAGCGCCAGCGTGCTGATCGCATCGCCGAGCGCGCCGAAGGTTGGATTAAAAAGGTTCGCGCCACTGGTGAGCCTATGACGATCAATCTCAACGCTGCCGATCGCCGTGTTGTCCATAAGCTAGCCGAGGATTATTCTGATATCACGACCCACTCCGAGGGTGAGGGTCGTGATCGCGTCCTTATCATTAGCAAACTTGCCGAATAGCCTCCCTTTGCCGCCCCTGCTCTATAGACAAATTACACAAAAAGTGGTATAATAATAGAGTATGTTTGTCAAATCCCGTAAAAAGCTCGATCTAATCGGTTCCACCGAATATGTTGAGATCGCCGGAATTAAGAATATCCCCGCTAAAATCGACACCGGGGCTGACTCTTCGGCTGTCTGGGCTTCCAACATCGACATATCTAAAGATGGCACGCTTACTTTCTGCCTCTTTGATAAAAGTTATAAACATTATACGGGCCAAAAGCTTGCCCGCGCTAAGTCTAGCTATCGCGTCAAAATCGTCCGTTCCTCTAACGGCGACGAAGAAATCCGCTATCGCACCGAGCTGCCTCTTAAGCTCGGCAAGCGTTCTATCCGCGCCATGTTCACTCTCGCTGATCGTTCTAAAAACAACTTTCCGGTTCTTATCGGCCGGAAGACCCTCAAGGGGAAGTTCCTCGTCGACGTGTCAAAGGCTTCTGTCGCCAAAATTTCCAACCCTCAGACCCCTCGTCTCAACCGTGAGCTAGAGGCAGATCCCTATAGTTTCCATCAAAGATATGTAAAATAAGGAGTTATATGAAACTAGCCATCCTGTCCAACGGCAACGCCAACTATTCCACCAAACGCCTCGTCGAAGAGGCAGAAAAGCGTGGCCACGAAGTTAAAGTTATTAAATATAAGAACTGTTATCTTGCCCTAGATGATAAACATCCCGACGTTTATTATAAGGGTAAAAAACTCGTCGGCTACGACGCGATTCTTCCGCGCATCTCTAATAACATGACTCGCTACGGCTGCGCCGTCGTGCGTCAGTTCGAGATGCAGGGGACGTGGACTTCTGCCACTTCCGTCGCCATCACTCGCGCTCGCGACAAACTCCGCGCCGCCCAAATTTTAGCTAAATATAATGTCGACACGCCTAAGACGCTTGTCTCCCGCAACACTTCCGACATCGACGACTTGATTGAACAAATCGGCCTCCCTGTCATCATTAAGCTCGCCACCGGCACTCATGGCAACGGCGTCATTCTCGCCGACACTAAAAAGGCGGCCAAGTCCGCTCTCCAGGCTTTCTATCTCTATAACGAAGACGGCACTAACATCTTACTTCAAGAGTTTATTAAAGAGTCTGCCGGCACAGACATCCGCGCCTTCGTGGTAGGGAATCGCGTCATCGCCTCTATGCAGCGCACCTCTCTAGATGACGATTTCCGCTCCAACCTTCATCAAGGCGGCGCCGGCATCCCCATCAAACTCACCGACGAAGAGAAGAAGGTCGCCCTTAAAGCCGCCAAGGCTATGGGCCTCCACATCTGCGGTGTCGATCTTATGCGCTCTAGCCGCGGCCCGCTCGTGCTCGAGGTTAACGCTTCGCCTGGCTTCGGTATCGAGAAAGTCACCGGTAAGGATGTCGCTTCTAAAATTATCGAATATATTGAGCACAACGCCCCGCGTAAAAACGGCAAAGATCGCGTTGGTGCTTAAAGCGCCCCACTTCGCCCATTAGTATATATTAGTTATTGACAAAAGCGTTTTCTGCGTAGTACAATAGACCTGCATCTACTAATATAAACGCCGGTTTCGGGCACACACCGTTCAGCGGACCCCGGAACAGAACCTCAACATTAGTTGAGCGAACTCAGTCATGAGTTCACATGACGGTAAACCGTCCTTTTACAGAACAGAGTTTAATACTGGCACCGTGCAGGATACTAGTAGAACTCTGTCTCTGTTTAGGGCGTTCTTATTAGTAGATGCACCTCGCGGTGCCATTTTTGTATAGCACCTGCCAGGCTCTTAGGTCATCAAGCGATTAAATTAGTTTTGCAAAAACTTGTCTGCCTAAGAGAAAAACATAAAAGAGAGGTAGAAAACTATGCAAGAACTAGACAACAAATCTTATTTTCGGGAGCTGACTCTCGGTCGGTATTCTCGATGTTCCTTCTATGTTCTACTGTCTACGTTCTGTGTGCTTCTCCTCTCTTTTATCTTCGTCCCATATTTAGCAGCCAAAGTTTCCGCCACCAACCTCGCCGATGCCAATGTCAGGTGGGGTGTCGTCTCCTTAACTCTGGACCCGGATTATGATGCCGCGCATCCAGAAAACTCTCAGACTGCCGTCCAGACAGAAGGTCATGGCGACATCCGCTTTGGTGACCTCGTGCCGACAGAAAACAACATTGCCGCCTCCGGCAACTCTTATGGCACCCTCAAGGTCCTCAAGAAGACCATCGGTATTACCTCTTCCGGTAAATACTACTCAGTTTATCTCTCTACTTCTTCAAACGACAATAACCTCTCCCTTGAACTCACTGGCGGTTCCCGTGATTCCGCTATTTACATCCCCGCCATTGAGGCTTCCTTTGCTTCTCCTGCCGGGTTCGCTGATTCCGGTTGGGGTTTTGCCGTCCCTGGTGTCGATACCGACTCGGATGCGATTCCCGACGCCCCCTCCACCTT
>CAYUIH010000067.1:0-3333 GCA_964444775.1 uncultured Candidatus Saccharibacteria bacterium | reverse complement strand
TTCGTTCATAACGGCCTGGACGCGAACGCCGCGGCCACCAACGAAAGTGCCGACAGGGTCGACGCCGGGGACGGTAGCCATAACGGCGATTTTAGTGCGGCGGCCAGCTTCGCGGGCGATAGCGCGGATTTCTACGGTGCCGTTTTCGATTTCTGGGACTTCTTGGCGGAAGAGATATTCGATAAACTCGGCACAACCACGCGAGAAGAGAAGTTGAGACCCGCGTTCGTCGTGATCGACGCCTTTGAGATAAACCTTGATGCGGGAGCCGATGGTATAATACTCACCTTCGATTTGTTCGCTACGCGGCATAATACCGACTGCGCGACCGAGGTCAATACGCACAATGTTGCGCTCGACGCGGGTGACGAGGCCGGTCATGACGGTACCGATTTTGTCTTGGTACATGGCAATAACGGCGTCGCGTTCAGCCTCGCGCAAGCGTTGGACCACGACCTGCTTAGCGGTTTGGGCAGCAACGCGGCCAAAACTCTCGACTTTGTGCTTTTCTTCAACGACGTCGCCGAGTTCCTTGCCCTTGGCCTCGCTTTGAGGGATTTCTGTGGCGGGGTTATAAGCTAGCCCGTCTTCGATAACGGTGCGGCTAACATAAACGGTAGCTTCGCCGGTGTTAGTGTTTAAGACGGCGCGGACGTTCATATCTTTATCGCCGTTGTCTTTTCGCCAAGCGGCGGCGATAGCCATTTGAATTACGTCGAGGACAGTTTCCTCGGGGAGGCTTTTTTCTTCTGCGATGACTTTAACCATCGCGGACATTTGTTTGAGGTCGAGACCTTCCATAATTTTCCTTTCTATTAGTTTTAAGTTCATACTAAAAGTTCCGACCTTGCGGCCGGACGATAACTGTATGTGTATATTATATATAGAGTGGCAAGAAAAATCAAGAGGGTATATAATAAACTTATGATTGAGATTAAAAATGTCACGAAAAAATACGGAAACAAAAAAGCGATTGAAGATATTTCTTTTGAAGTAAAAGACGGCGAGATTTTTGGGTTTATTGGGCATAACGGCGCGGGAAAAACTACGCTGATTAAGGCGATTGTTGGTATCCACGAATTTGACGCAGGCGAGATTTTAATCAACGGAAAGTCGATTACGGCGGAGCCAGTGGCGTGTAAGCGCGAGATGGCTTATGTGCCGGACGATCCGGCGCTATATGAAGAAATGAAGGCGATAGATTTCTTAAACTTCGTATGCGACATTTACGAAGTGCCAGAAAAAACGCGCAAGAAAAACATTTTAAAATATGCGCAGATGTTTGATATTGAACACGAACTAAAGCAAGAAATAAAATCTTTCTCGCACGGGATGAAACAAAAGATTGCGTTGATTGCGGCGCTAGCTCACGAGCCAAAAGTTTTAGTGATGGACGAGCCGTTTGTGGGGCTAGACCCGAAGGCGATTTTTGACATGAAAGAAGTAATGAAGGAAATGACGGCAGAAGGAAAGACAATTTTCTTTTCTACGCACATTCTCGATGTGGCGGAAAAACTATGTTCCAGAGTGGCGATTATAAAGAAAGGAAAGTTGATAAAAGTTGGGAGCATGCGCGAGGTAAAGGGCGATAAAAGCCTCGAAAAAGTGTTCTTGGAGCTAGAAAAATGAACAAGCTAAGGGCGCTAATTAAAGCTTCGATGTCGGAGGGGATGCACTTGTTCGTGTATCACGCGAAGGACGAAAGATCCAAGAAAGTGCTGCCGATATTTTTGGCGAGCTGTTTATGGTTTGCGATTTTTGGTTATTCGGCGATGATGATGGAATCGCTTAAGGCGACGGGGACGGAATATGCGCTACTGTCGCTATTTGTGATTTTTACGGCGCTGATGACGGTTATCGAGGGGATTTATAAGTCTAGCTCGCTGATGTTTAGTTGTAAAGACAACGATATGTTGCTAGCGATGCCGTTAAAACGCTCGACGATTGTGTTTCTTAGAGTATGGAAGTTTTATGTGTTTGAAGTTTTGTATAATGCCCTGTTTATTACGCCGGTGATTTTGGTGTATTTGTTGCACGCGAAACCGGGCGCGGAATTTCTTGTTGTGGCGGCGTTGATGGTTTTTATACTGCCGATTATCCCGGTGGCGATTTCTTGTGTGGCGGGGGCGATTTCTACGGCCGTGTCGCTGAGAGCGAAGCATAAAAATTTAGCCCAGACGGTAGCGACGTTTGTGTTTTTGATTGTGGTGTTGATATTTTCTTTTGGGTTTAACGGCATGATGGACGGGCTGGGGAGCGTGGCGGCAGATTTAAACACAAAAATTGTAAAAGTTTATTATCCGGCGCGAGCGATTGTAGACCTAGCGCGAGGGTTTAGTTTTGGGGAGCTAATAGGATTTTTGGCGGTTAATCTAGCAGTGGTGGGGGCAGTAATTTTAGTGATGGGGAGATTCTATTTTCAAATTGTCTCACGAATTAATGTGGCGCCGAGGGCAGAGATAAAGGGCAAGCTAGAGTTTGCGCCGCGGAAGCCGATGTGGGCGGTGGCGCGGAAAGAAATTCGGAGATATTTTAACACGCCCGTTTTAGTGTCGAACACTTGGATTGGACTGATGCTGTTTTTGCTGGCCGTGGGAGCGGCGTGCTTAAAGAGCGACGAGCTGATTGCGATGGTGACGGCGGAGGAAGATTTTCCGATTACAGCGGAGCAGATTTATACATTCCTGCCGACGGCGACGATTGTGCTTGTGACGTTTTCTAGTTTGCTGACTTATATCACAACGACGATGATTTCTTTAGAGCGGGAGGCATTTAACACACTAAAAGCCTTACCGATTAGCGGCACAAAGGCGCTGCTGGCGAAGGTATTGGCGTCGCTGATTTTAACCGTGCCGGCGCTAATAGCCGGGGCGCTAGCGATGGCGATTCGATTCCGGTTTGGGTGGGTAGAAACTGGGCTAATTTTAGCCGCCGCGCTGATTTTGCCGCTGGCTACGGAACTGTTTGGGATTTTGGTGGATTTGAAATATGCACGGTTTGACGCGGAAAGCGACGCGGAAATTGTTAAACAGAGTACTGGCGTGATGGTGTCGGCGTTTGCGGGGCTAGGCGTGGTGGTGCCGACGATTGCCGTGACCGTGGCGATTGCGGTGGTGTTTGGGCAGCTAGCGGGGATGTTGGTGCTGGACGGAGCATATATAATAATTTGTTTGGGGCTTTGGTGGGCGCTAAAGAAGCGGGGGGAGAAAAGATGGCAGGAGCTGTCGGCATAATTTTGCGCTAAAAAAGGCTCCGGTTTGGAGTCTTTAATATCTAGATGGAGCCGCTGGCAGGGGTCGAACCTGTGACCTGCTCGTTACGAATGAGCTGCTC
>CAYUIH010000066.1:0-3379 GCA_964444775.1 uncultured Candidatus Saccharibacteria bacterium | reverse complement strand
AGACCCGCAGGATTCCCCAGAGTGGGTCACGAAAATGAACGCAGCCAAGGACGCAAAACAGCTTTTTGTCGTGGTCGGATATGAGCGGTAGCAATTGCTTTACTTGTTTTTAACAATTTCTAAAAAAGGAAACTATGAACCAATCTGAACAAGAGCGTCGTGCGCGCCTGCTTAGACAAGGAGCAGAGCGTCTCCCCGACATTAAAAAACGTTTTGAAGAGGCTCAAAACAGAAATTTCAACTCCAACTTCGCCCCCGGCGGAAAAGACGCCAAATTCGTTAAGCCCAAGCCGGCCAAACAAAAAAAGGCTAAATCCCCCAAGTCGCCCAAATCCTCCAAGCCTCAAAAAACCGAGGCTGAGCGCCGCAAGGTTAATCTTTCCGTCTCCACCCGTAAGGGTGAAATGGTGCATCACCAAAAAATGTTGTCTCAAGACGTCAACGCCCAGGCTACTCAACACATCATCGGTATCCCTGTCAACAAATCTCGTTATAACGGCTATAACGGTCAACAAGTCACCAACGCCATGCTAAAGCAGGCTCGTCCCGACCCAGATGCCGTGCGGATTATCCCTATCGGCGGTCTCGGCGAAATCGGCATCGGTAAAAACATGACCATCATCGAATACAAACAAGAAATGATTGTTGTCGATATGGGCGTGCTTTTCGCCGACGCGGACTATCCTGGCGTCAACTACCTCATTCCCGACATCAAATATCTCGAAGACAACCGCGACAAGGTTAAGGCTATTCTCTTTACCCACGCCCACCTCGATCATATCGGCGCTTGCCGCCACCTTCTCCCGAAGTTTAACTGGACTACGCCTATCTACGGCACCGATTTCACCCTCGGCATGATTAAAAAACAAATGTCCGAGCTCCCCGACGTCCCCGATTTAAACTATCGTCCGGTCGACCCGTTTAAACACGAGAAAATCCAAGTTAGCGAACACCTTTCTGTGGAGTTTATTCATACTCTCCACTCTATCCCCGGCAACACCGCTATCGTCGTCCGCACTCCTAACGGCGTGATTTATCTTTCCGGCGACTGGCGCCACGAAGAAAATCCGGTCGGCGTCCAAACGGATTACGAGCGCATCGACGAAATCGTCAAACAAGAAGGTATTTCGCTCCTCGTTAACGAGTCCACCAACATCGACTCACCAGGGAAGCACCCTCATTCTGAGTTCGACGTTGGCGAAAACCTCGGCCGCGTCATGGATCATTATGCCAACGGTCGCGTTATCGTCTCTTGCTTCTCCTCCCAAATCGGGCGTATCGAGCTCGTTCTAAAAGAAGCTCACGCCCGCGGTCGCAAAGTTGCCTTCTCTGGCTTCTCTATGATTAACAACGTTGAAGTTGCTCTCCGCGCTCACGCCATTAAAGTCCCCAAAGATACCATTATGAAAATGGAGGACATTATCAAACTCCCGGATGAGCGTGTTTGTATCGTCTGCACTGGCTCTCAGGGCGAGCTTAACGCCGTTTTGAACCGCATGATTACCGGCGCCCATAAATACATCAAAATCAAGCCAACCGACACCATCGTCTTCTCCTCCAACCCTATCCCGGGCAACGAGCCTCATGTCGTCTCCACCGTTGGTGGTCTCTTGCGCGAAGGTGCGACTGTAGTCCAAAATGGCAAGACTCATATCACTAATCTCGGCCCGCTCCACCTTTCTGGCCATGCTTACTACGAAGATCATGTTGAGTTCGTTACGCGTCTCAACCCTAAGAACTATATGCCCTATCACGGCGAGTTTTATATGCTCGAACACAACGCCGAGATGGCAGAAAACGTCGTCGGGATTCCGCGCGACCGTATCATCCTCTCCGACAACGGCGACGTTGTTGAACTCCTCCCGAACCAAACCATCCGCAAAAACGGCCGTATCCACGTCGGGAATAAACTCTATGACGACGCCGACCAGCCCGTTCACGAAGCTGTCGTTAAAGACCGGATTCATATCTCTCGTGAGGGTATCTTTGTCATCGTTCTCACCCTGTCCAAGAAAACCGGCCGTCTCGTCAAGACTCCCGATATTGTCTCCCGCGCCTTTATCTATCTCGACAATTCTGAGGAGCTCATTGGCAAGATTCGCCACTATCTCCGCGCTAAGACCGACAAGTCTATCTCTACCGACCCAGAGCTTAAAGTCTTAAAAGAAGAAATTAAAGAAGACATCACTCATATTCTCTACGACGCCACTGGCCACACGCCTATCGTTATCCCCGTCATCAATAAAGTATAATATATATTATAAAAATAAGCTTTTTGCGGTATAATAGGGTTAGTTAAACAAGGAACTTATTTCTTATGGAAGAAAAAACTGCTACCCCTACTGTCGCTTCGCCGAGTGACACCGTAGAAGGTGCTGCCGCCGACGCTACACTAACCGACACGGCCGCCTCAGCCGACGCCGCTACGACTTCCGGCCCTAAAGCCATCATCGCCTCCGGCAGCGAGGAACAGATTTCCGGTGCTACTATCGCCGACTCCACTGGCGTCTTTATCGAGGGCAATGCTCTCGTTTCGCTCGACAGCACAAACCTAACCATCGCCGAGGTTGCCGCGAGCGAGGTAGAAACCACGGGTAACATCACCATCTATCAGCTCGCCTCCAAAAAGGAAGAAGACGTCATCGGCACCATTAGCATCAACAATTCCTCGATTACAGTCGCTAAGGGCGATACTTTCTACGCCACTAACACGTTTGCCACCATCAACCTTATTGGTTCCAAAATCGTCAACCAAGACCAAACTTCCGTTCTCCTTCGCGCTAAGGATTGCCAAGTTTCGCTCTTTCTTACTCAACAAGTTGTCGAGGGCGATATTATCCTCGACGCCGGCTCTACGCTCGTACTTTCTTTCTATCAGAGCTACTACATGGGCGCAGTCAACACCGACAACCTCTCCAAAGAGGTCACCTTCTCGCTCGATAAAGATTCTAACTTCGTCTTAACTGGCGATACCTACATCTCTACCTTGATGAACGAGGACGAAACCAACCAAAATATCTATTCCAACGGCTACAAACTCTACGTCGAAGATAAAGAAATCGCCATCAACGGCTCAACCGTCCCCGAAGCCCCCGAGGTCGCTCTTGAAGAATCCGCCGCCGGCACCACCACCGAGGTCATGGAAGAAAATATCACGACCACCGGCCAGTCTTGCCAAGAAACGTTCTTCACCGACTGCAACGGCGCGATTAAAACCCCTATCATCATCGCCGGCGCCGCTCTCGTGATTATCCTCATCGCTGTCCTTGCCTTCATAATTCACGGCCACAAGAAAAAGAGTGTGGGCGGCGGCGTTGTTCTCCCGTCTGATCTCCCGCCCGAAGTCCCCGCCGAGCCAGCCGCTCCGGCTACTCCTGCT
>CAYUIH010000065.1:0-3669 GCA_964444775.1 uncultured Candidatus Saccharibacteria bacterium | reverse complement strand
CTCTGGATGGCCTCTCTTGCCGATCTTGCCACTACGCTTATCATGCAAGCGTTCGGTATCGAGCTGTCGCTCACGGCGATTTTGGGCATCGAGCTATTCTATATCGCTCTCGTCACCGTCCTTGGTATGCTCCGGATTTCTCAATCCGCCTGGGTCGCGAACCTCGGCGCCATCGTCAAGTCCGTTACCCTCGCCGGTATCGGTATCGTCGGCATCTATGTCTTCGCTAAGAACGGCTCGGCTAACCCGATTGAGTCTTGGCACGATTTAATGCCGCTCGTCTCCGCTGAAGGTGGTATCGACTGGACTGGTATGTCCTTTGTCTCGCTCATTATCTTCAATATGCTCGGTTTCGAGGTCGTCGGCACGTTCATCGACGATATGGACAACCCGAAGAAACAAATCCCTCAAGCTATTATCCTCGGCGCGGCGTTGATTGCTTTGTTCTACATCCTCCCGAGCTTCGCTATGGGTGTCGCGCTTCCGCTCGAAGCAATTGAAACCAACTCTGGTTTGCTCGACAGCTACGGCGTCTTGCTTGAAGCCGTTGGGCTTTCCGCCAGCGCTATCAGCGCCATTATCACCGTCGTCGGTTGTATGTTCCTTTATACCCTTATCGCCAACATCGCTTCCTGGCAGTTTGGTGTCTATTCCGTCACGGCTTATGCCGCTAAAGACGGTATCTTCCCGAAGTCCTGGAGAAAACTCAACAAAGACGGCTGCGCCTATGTTGTCTCCGTCTGGACTAGCATCGTTGCCGCGGTTCTTGCCGTCGCCGGTATCGTCCTTAACCAATACTTCCCCGAAAGTGCCTTCGCTAACGTTTTCTGGGCGTTCTTCGATTTGTCACTCTTCTGTCTCTTAATCGGCTATATCCCGATGTTCTTCGCCTTCATGAAACTCCACAAAAAAGGTGTTCAAGACAAAAACGGCTACTGGATTTCTGGCGGCAACTTGAAACGCGTCCTCTTCGGTATCGTTCCGGTTGTTCTGCTTGTTATCTCCCTCTTCTTCACGCTCATTCCTGAGCTTGATCTTGAGGCTATTCTCGACAACCAAGTCCTTATCATCAGCTCGGCTGTCTGTGTCCTCGCTGGCGAGCTAATTGTTTGCCGCGCCAATAGAAAAGACGCCGCAAGAAAGGCCCTTCGTCGTGCGAATAAATAACTCCACTCCGAAACAAGACGGCTTCTATATGCCGTCTGAACTGAGCGAGCACGCCGCGACTTATCTGCTTTGGCCTGAACGCCCCGACAACTGGCGGGGCGGGGCCAAGCCGGCCCAGGCCGCGTTTCGCCAAGTCGTCGAGACTATCGCGAAATACGAGCCGGTTATCCTCGGCGTTAATCAGTCTCAATATGCTCACGTTCTCGGTATGAACATGCCAAACGTTCATGTCGTAGAAATCTCCAACAACGACTCTTGGGTTCGCGACACTGGCCCGACCTTCGTCATTAACGGCAAGGGCGATATGCGCGGTGTCGACTGGGAGTTTAACGGTTATGGCGGTCTCGTCAACGGCATCTACTTCCCGTGGGACTTCGACGATCTAATCGCCTCTAAAATCTGCGCTATCGAAGGCGTCGACCGTTATCGCACCGACGGCTTTGTGCTTGAAGGTGGCTCAGTCCACACCGACGGCGAAGGTACGCTCCTCGTCACAGAAGAAACCTGTCTCGACCCGGGGCGCAATCCCGGCCTCTCCAAAGAGGAAATTGAGAAATACCTGCTCGACTACTGCAACGCCGAAAAAGTTTTGTGGCTCCCCTACGGGATTTATAAAGACGAAGACACCAACGGCCATATCGACAACATTTGTCAGTTCGTCGCTCCCGGCAAGGTTGTCCTCGCTTGGGAAGATAACGAGCAAGATCCTCAACACGAGCGCTCCAAGAAAGATTTGGAATATCTCGAATCCGTCACCGACGCTAAAGGCCGCAAGCTCGAGGTCATCAAGATTCATGTCCCGAATCCCATCACGATTACTAAAGAAGAATCTGAAGGCGTTGATGTGGTTGAGGGCACGTTCCCGCGCAACGAGGGTGATCGTCTCCCGGCTAGCTACATTAACTACTACAACTGTAATGGCGCAGTGATTCTGCCCGTCTTTAACGACGAACACGACCAAGCCGCGATTAACATCCTACAGGATTGCTTCCCGGACAAAACGATTGAGCCAATCTACGCTCGCGAGATTCTCCTCGGCGGTGGTGATATTCACTGCATCACTCAACAAGTCCCAAAAGCGTAAACTAAACTCCCCATACGGGGAGTTTTTTGTTATAATATGCTTATGGATAAATTGAATTATGATGGACCAATTGTGTTAGCTGTAATGGACGGCGTGGGGATTGCGCCAGACGGCCCAGGCAACGCCGTATCTCTCGCGCATACTGAGTTTCTCAGCCGCGTCTCCAAAGAATATCTAAACATTCCGCTTAAAGCCTCTGGCGAAGCCGTGGGGATTCTTAAAGGCGACATGGGTAACAGCGAAGTCGGTCATAACGCTCTCGGCTCCGGCCAAATTATCAAGCAGGGAATCGCTAAAGTCGAGTCAGATTTTAACACCGGTAAAGTTTATGAATCTCGCGCCTGGAAAAAGGTCATCGCCAACATTCTAGAAAATCACGCCGAGAAAACTCTCCATTTTTCTGGTATCTTTTCCGACGGCAACGTCCACTCCACAATCGCCCATCTCGAAAAAATGATTGACGAAGCTTCGGGCGAAGGCGTCCAACATATCCGGATCCATCTCGTTTTTGATGGTCGCGACGTTCCGCCTCAAAGCGAGCCTAAATATATCAACCGTCTAGAATCTTTCCTTAAAAACTTCAACGCTAAAGGTCGCGATTATCGTATCGCTAGTGGCGCCGGGCGCATGGTCGCCGTCGCCGACCGCTACGAGTCCGACTGGTCTATGGTAGAAAAAGGCTGGCAAATGATAGTCCACGGCCGCGCCGACTACACGTTTAAATCCGCCGCCGAAGCGATTAAGGCCTTCCGCGCTCAAGATCCATCTGTTCAAGATCAATATCTTCCCGCTTTTGTTGTTGTTGACGAGCTCGGCCAGCCAGTCGGCAAAGTTAAAGAGCGCGACAGTTTTATTTATTACGATTTTCGTGCCGACCGTGCGATAGAAATCGCCATGGCCTTCACTTATCACGATTTTCCGTATTTCTCGCGCGATTTCGACGCCACCAGTGTCGTCTTCGCCGGTATGACCGAATACAATTCCGATACTCACGTCCCCGAGCTCCAGCTTGTCCCACCCGTCACCATCGACCACACGCTCAATACTTTTCTCGGTGCCCACGATATCTCCCAGTTCGCTATTTCCGAATCCGTCAAGTTCGGCCATATCACTTATTATTTCAACGGCAACTCTTACGATAAAGCCCCAGGCGAAGACCATCTAAAAATCCCTAGTGACACACTCCCCTTCAACACTCGCCCGTGGATGAAGTCCGCCGAAATCACCGACGCCGTGCTCGACAATTTAGAAAAATACCGTTTCGTCCGCCTTAACTTCCCCGGCGGCGACATGGTTGGTCACTTCGCCGAAATCGAGCCAACCATCGCCGCGCTCGAGGCGATTGATCTCCAGCTTTCCAGAATTGCCAAAAAGGTCGACGAACTCGGCGGCATGTTGCTCATCACCGCCGACCACGG
>CAYUIH010000064.1:0-3689 GCA_964444775.1 uncultured Candidatus Saccharibacteria bacterium | reverse complement strand
TATCCTTAAATTTAACCGCGCGCCAAAACTCCTTGTTAGCCGTCCTCAAACTGTTTTTAATGTACCTTCAGTAGATTTTTATGTTTAATGTTTATTTTGTCTTCTACTTGCAATTAGTATAACCAGTTTATTTAAAAAAATCAAGCCTTTTTTTAGCTAAAGTTTTCCACAAGACAATATAAAATGTGGAAAACAAAAAAACAGTTTTTGTTTAGGCGGCGGGGAGACAGTTCCGTTCTTGACGGCGCACCGGAGGTTACGACCGCCCAGCCCCTTGGGACGCTGCGAGGGCGAAGCCCGACGACACGGGACGCGGCCCGCCCGTAACGACGGGCCGGGACGACGTCCGTCCGGCAAAACGGACTGTCGACCGCAAGCCCCAAACAAAAACCATACTTATCCTCGCGGCGGTTCACCACCGTCCGGCTCGCCCATCAGTTTTTTCGATTTAATCTCATACCTCAACCCCGTCACCGGCGACACATAATAATCCTCGTTAAGGAGGTTAACAAACATCGTTAAATCTTTATCGTCCATGATAATAATCGACTTATCGTCGTCTGTCATGAGGTCAAGCTGCATCTCGTCTGAATAATCTAACATCTGCTCTTGCGTCATCGCCTCGTTAATGTCGATATTTTGGATTTTCTTCAGGAGCGGCTTACGGTCTTGGAGCAGCGCGTCGAGCGTCAGCCCTTCAGAAAAGCTCAACTTATACTTCTCTTGGAGTTCCCTCGCCTTCGCCTCCGCAATCACCTGCGACTTATAGTCATACTGGAACAAATTCTCGAACTTGCTCTGGTTAAACACCACAATCGTCCCGTCGATAATCGCCACTTGGTTGTCTTCCGGCATTTTAATCGCCACCTCGGCCGAGAACGGCTCAAAGCTCTCGCCGTTCAGCTCCCAGCTCGTCGCTCCCTTTAGCGCCGCGCTCGCCGACAGCCCCTTGGCGATATAAAACGTTTTCGTTCCCTCGTCTCCGCCAGGATAGCTAAACTTCGCGATAATCCCCTTCACCTTCTTAAACTCATATTCATTATCCGAGAAAAAGTCGATGTCTTTATATTCGTTCTCAATCAAATGGAGCAGAGTCTCCGCCCGCCCCACGTTCTCGAGCTTGGTCTTATAAATCACCTTATCCTCACCGTCGCTCTTCTCATACGTTCGACACTCCAGGCCCTTATCCGCCTCTTTAATCACATAGCCTATCGCCTCTTGCATAAACATCGCCTTCACCGAATTCGTCAGTTTATCGCTATATCTCACCTTATACGGTGTGTAATTTTTGTTAAACAAAAACAGCTCAACCGAGACGTTGTTCTTTATCTCGTCCACCTCGTTCGCCCACTGAAACACATCAAAATCTTCCATATTTTACCTCGCTTATTTTCCCCATTATACCATACTAATAGTCATAAGTATAAATCTCGTCTTCCGGAAATTCGTCATAATTCTCCGCGTCAAAATCATCTTCCTCATAATCGTTGCTACCATACGGGTCAAACCCCAGCTCGGTTAAGAATCTCGACGGCATTGTATAGTTCCGCCCCCCAAAGGAGAATCTGCTCTGCGCCCAAGTTAAGAACAAATCCTGCATCGCCCGCGTCATACCCACATATGCTAGCCGCCGCTCCTCCTCAATCTCCGCCTCCTCTTCCGCTCGTCCACTCGGGAACAGCCCTTCCTCCAGCCCAACTAGGAATACTACGGGAAACTCCAGCCCCTTCGCCGCGTGCAACGTCATCAGTGTCACGCTATTTTTGTCGGAACTTTCGTCTGCGCTCGACATCAGCGCCGCGTCAGCCAAAAACTCCTCTAGTGTCTCATATCGGCTCGCGTTGTCTGCCAACACTTCCAGATTTTTAATCCGTTCCTTCCCTGTCGGCGTTCCGTCGTCGAGTAGCGTCTCAAAGTCAAAATATCTCGCTACAAACTCAATAATCTCCGCCGGCGTTAACTTATCCTGTTCCGCCGCCACCTTCGCTATCAGATTCGCTACTTTTGTCACGCTCGTCCGTGCCTTCGCCGTGAGACTGCTCATCAGCTCCGGGTCGCCCAACCTTCCCCCCGCGTCCAAATAGCTAAAAATCTTCTCTAGCGTCTTCTCGCCAATCCCCGCCACCACATTTTTCGCCACCCGCTCAAAACTCACTTTATCCTGCGGTGTCAACACCAAGTGGAGAATCGCCAAGACGTCCTTCACTTCTCGCCTATCATAAAATCTCACCCCGCCCACAATCTTATACGGAATCCGCGCATTAATAAACGCCTTCTCAAACGCGTAGCTCTGGGCGTTCGTCCGATATAATACCGCAAAATCCGAGAAACTTCGCCCCTCGCTCATCTCCAAAATCTTCCGCGCTACCCACCTTGCCTCGTCCGCCTCGTCACGCGTCGTTTTTATCTCTACCGGGTCGCCCTCTCCCGCCTCGGTATATAGCGTCTTCTCCGATCTCTGTTTGTTCTGCGTAATAATCTTTTGCGACGCCTCCAAAATGTTCCCCGTCGAGCGATAGTTCCGTTCTAGCTTGATCACCTTCGCCTCGGGAAAGTCTCTGGTAAAGTTTAAGATGTTCGTAAAGTCCGCTCCCCGCCAGCTATAAATACTCTGCCAATCGTCCCCCACTACGCAAATGTTATGTTTGTCATTTATTAATAATTTTATCAACTTGTATTGTATATTATTTGTGTCTTGGTACTCGTCTATTAGAACATATTTAAACCGCTCGCGCCACTTCTCCCTCACCTTGACATTTTCCGAAAAAAGTTTTAACGCTCGCAACAACAAATCATCAAAGTCAAGCGCCCCGTTCCTCTCCTTCTCTTCCTCATATCTTAAATATATCTTCGCTATCGCCTTCTGGTTCGGATAATACGCCCCCGCCCCAAATTCCTCCGGGTCAACTCCTTCGTTCTTCGCTTTCGATATTGCCGCCAGCACCGCCCGCGGTTTTAACGTCTTATTGTCGACTTTTAGCCCCTTCATTAGTCGCTTTACTAGCGTTATTTGGTCGTCCGTATCATAGATTAAAAAGTTCTTCTCCAGCCCCGCCGCCTCATATTCCATCCTCAAAATCCGCACACAAATCCCATGAAACGTCCCCATATACGGCATATAATTCCTTGGCAAATCCACGTTTTCTTCAATCTCGCCTCGCGTAATCTTCCACAGCCGTTCTCTCATTTCTCTCGCCGCCTTGTTCGTAAACGTCACAGCGAGAATCTCAAATTCGCGCACATTGTGCTCTAACAAATTTGCAATTCTATGTGTTAAGGTCTTTGTTTTGCCACTTCCCGCCCCAGCTAGAATCAAAAGCGGCCCTTCGAGCGTTTTTACAGCTTCTAGCTGTTGCTCGTTTAACTGTTCAAATATATTGTTCATTACAACGCCTCAATATCTGCACCTAACTCTCTAAGCCGTTCCGCAAAATCTTGGTATCCTCGTTTAATCATATATACGTTACGAAGAATCGACTTCCCTGGCGCCGCCAACATCGCAAGAAGTATAACCACGGCCGGCCTTAGCGCCGGTGGCGCCATCATCTCCGCCGCGCGGAAATTCGTCTCGCCTTCCACATACACGCGATGCGCATCAAGCAGCTCCACTTTCGCGTTTAACTGTGCCAGCTCCGTGATATAAATCGCCCGGTTCTCAAACACCCAGTCGTGTATCAGCGTCCGCCCCT
>CAYUIH010000063.1:0-3781 GCA_964444775.1 uncultured Candidatus Saccharibacteria bacterium | reverse complement strand
CGTGTGTGCGGGCAACCGTACCGGAGGTTCGAATCCTCTCGCTTCCGCCATTTTTGTTGAGGCGATTCTTGATTATTTGGGGGAAATATGATATAATTTAAAGATAGTTCTTTAAAAATTTGGAGGTGGTTTTATGTTTAAACCTATTTCGGCGACCGATGCGTTTGGGCCGCAACCGTTCCGCTCGTTGAATTTTCTCAATGAGCAGGGGAATCATGGCTCAGCGAACTTTGAGCCCGGTCGGCACACAGTGTTCTTTGATGGACGTTTGTTTGACTGGTATGGGAGAGAGGTGGCGATTAGCCCCGCGATTGAGAAGCTGGTCGCGCCGTTTGGCTCGATGAGTGGGAGTATGACCGAGCGTAGCCTTGATTGTTTTATCGCTAAGGATTGGGCAGGGAAATACTCGATTGTGACGGTTAAATATGTTGGAGAGGAGCCGGTTATTAAATTCAACCCGAGTAAAGAGCGTTTTTTGGCCTATGTGCTTAACCCTTTTCCGGGAACTTGTCTCGGTGTGTTTGCGAAGTATGCGGCGCCGCGGATTTATGACGCCTGGGGGTTGTTTACGACAGAGGAAGGGCTGGTCTTCGCGCAGACGCGCGGCGTTGGCCCGAAGAACGCGCTGGGCGGGTTTCTAGCTGGTTCGCGTAAGGAAATTTTGGAGTCGCCGGTGGAAAATGGCACGTTTTATACGGTGAATTCGATGCGGACGTTTATGGTTTACCAGAAGTTGATGCATGATGTTGACTCGGGGAAGTTTTCTGCCTTGATTAGGGACACGATTTCTCCGGATAGGTTGCTGAGGATTTCTACTGATGCGGAAGTGATTAGGCATATGCGCACGCCATTTGGTATTTGGTGGTATCTTGACCCGGAAACATAAGCACCTCCTAAGAGGCCCCGCTTCAGAGCGGGGCTTTTTCAGCTTAACTTGACATTTTAAGCTACTTATGCTATAATGAAAGGAGTAGTCCAAAATTATTTAGAGGAGGCACCTTATAATGAAAAAACTGGTTTTCTTTGTTTGCTTTTGTCTGATTATGCTGTGCTATGTGGTAGCTGGCGCCGTGTTCGCCAGAGCGGACTTTGACGCCCCAGAGGGGTTTGACCCGG
This sequence comes from uncultured Candidatus Saccharibacteria bacterium, assembly GCA_964444775.1. Classification (GTDB taxonomy): domain Bacteria; phylum Patescibacteriota; class Saccharimonadia; order Saccharimonadales; family Saccharimonadaceae; genus Nanosyncoccus. Next base: position 2,665 of record CAYUIH010000063.1, on the reverse strand, counting down.
AAGAGATGTCGAAAGGTATCCCGGTGGCGACTCTGATGGATAACCCGTATATGACCTTGATCAATCGCCAAAATCGGCTGTCCGAAGATTGGACTGACTATTTTACGTTTGATGTAGGGCGGAACGCACTGGGAGAAATTTTTATCGTGGAGCATCGAGCGCTGGCCGCGTTTGAGGCGCTAAGAAAGGATTTACTTGAGAACGAAGGCATTCAAATTGAGCTGGACAGCGTGTATCGGACGCATGACGACCAAGTAGCGATCTGGAACGAGTGGCTGGAGACGGAAGGTTATGATTATTGTATGACCTATCTGGCGCCGCCGGATTGTTCGGAGCACCAGACTGGTTTGGCAATCGACGTGTTCTTGATTAGAAACGGCGAAGTGATTCGCGAGAACGACGATTTGTTTGCAGCGAGCGAAGAGTTCGCGAAGGTGCACGAATATCTTTGGAGATATGGCTTTATCTTGAGGTATTTGGAAGGGAAGGAAGAAATTACGGGCTATAGCTATGAGCCGTGGCACTTCCGGTATCTCGGAGACGCGACGATTGCCGAAGATATAATGACGCGCGGAATTACCTTTGAGGAGTATTCTGCGGAAATTCCAGCCTGAACCAAGTTTTAGAAAAATCCCCGCTTTTAGAGCGGGGGATTTTTTATTTGCACTGTTTGATGAACTCCATAAAGAGCGGATGAGGGGCGAGCGGGCGACTCTTAAACTCGGGGTGGGCTTGAGTGGCTTGGAAGAATTTGTGGCCGGGGGCTTCGACAAATTCGACAAGCTGGCCATCGGGGCTGGTGCCGACGATTTTGAGGCCGCCTTGTTCGATTTGGGGGAGGAACTTTTGGTTAACTTCGTAGCGATGGCGGTGACGTTCGATGATTTCTGTGGCGCCGTAGATTTTAGCGCAGTGAGACTTAGGGTCGAGACGAGCGGGGTAGTTGCCGAGGCGCATGGTGCCGCCGGTGGACTCTTTACCCTTTTGGCCTTCCATGATGTAGATGACGTTGTTGCCGGCTTGTTCGGTGGCGCCGAATTCTTCAGAGTTGGCAGATTTGAGGCCGGCGCGGCGGCAAGCGGCGATAACGGCGGCTTGCATACCGAGACAGAGGCCAAGATAGGGAACGTCGTGCTCGAGAGCGTAGGTGGCAGCGGCGATTTTGCCTTCGACGCCACGGGCGCCGAAACCGCCAGGGACGACGATGCCGTCGATGTTGGTTAAGTCGCTAGTTTTAAATTTTTCGGCGTTAATCCAGACGATTTCTAAGTTGACTTTGTTCCAGGCGGCGGCGGCTTTTAGGGCTTCGGTGACGCACATATAGGTATCGTTGTTGCCGACATATTTGGCGACGAGGCCGACGCGGACGGTCTTTTTGTATTCTTTGTTGCGGCGGCGAGAAAATTCTTCCCAGCGACTCATATCGGGGGCGGTGTTGTCTTCGACGAAATCGTTTAAGATGTTGAGGACGCCGGATTTGAGGACATTAAAGGGAACGTCGTAGACGCTTTTAATGTCGGGGAGATTAACGACGGCGTCGGGATCGATGCCGGCGAAGGCGGCGATTTTGTCTTGGATAGCCTTAGGGGCGGGGCGCTCGGTACGGGTGCAGACGATGTCGGGGATGATACCGAAGCCGCGGAGGTCTTTAAGAGCGTTTTGGGCGGGCTTGGTTTTAAACTCTTCGCTGGTGTTAATCCAGGGGACGTAGACGACGGAAATATAGAGACAATTTTTATGGCCAACGCGGTTGGCGAAGAGACGAATGGCCTCGACGAAAGAGAGACCTTCGTAGTCGCCGATGGTGCCGCCGATTTCTACGATATGGATGTCGGAATCGACGCTAGCGCGGGCGATTTTTTCTTGGACGAGGTTGGTGAAATGAGGCACGAGCTGGACGGTCTTACCCTTAAAACCGCCACTGCGTTCTTTATCGATGAGCTCTTTAAAGATGGCGCCGGAAAGGGTGATAGAGTAGCGAGAAGTCTCGAAATCGAGGAAACGCTCGTAGTGGCCGAGGTCGAGATCGGTCTCAACGCCGTCGGCGGTGACGTAACACTCGCCGTGTTCGACTGGGTTTAAGAGGCCGGCATCAACGTTTAGATAGGGGTCGCATTTTTGCATGGTGACGCGATAACCCTTGGCCTTTAAGATGGCGCCCATGGAAGCGGCGGTGATACCCTTGCCAACGCCGGACAGAACGCCGCCAGTAACGAAAATATATTTGGTTTGTTTTAGTTTTTTATGTTGTTGCATGGGATACCTCCTTAAATCCCACCTAGTTTTCTTTATTATAGCACAAGCGCGGTTTTTGTAGTGGGCTATTTTGTGGCTTTAGTGAGATTATAAGAGAGGCGAATTAAATCTTCGACTTCGGCAGGGGTGAGTTGGTCACCGGAGGAGACGATTTCTATCCCGCCGCGGCCAAAATAGCGGCTTTCCATGACGCTTTCGTATTTATCGCGCAACAATTTCCCGAGTTTTTCGTCGCAGCGAACCTCGAGAGTGTGCTTGTTTTCTACTAGAAAAGCGCGCTCGCCAACGGTATAGATTTCTCGAGAGGTGGTCTCGTTGACTGGTTCGGTGTGAGCGGCAAACTCGCCGATACCGGTTATTTTAGAAACGTCAAATACCATTTTAACTCCTCTATGCTGCCTTTAATTTC
>CAYUIH010000062.1:0-3860 GCA_964444775.1 uncultured Candidatus Saccharibacteria bacterium | reverse complement strand
CCGCCTCCTTTGAGGATACCGCCTGCAACATCCTCCTCGAAAAGCTCGCTCTCGCACTTCAGCAATATCCCGATACTAAATCCATCGTCTTCGCCGGCGGCGTCAGCGCTAACCAACGCCTCCGTCAAAAGTCGCAAAAATTCAAAAATGTTTATTTTCCTCTTCCCTCTTTTTCCGGCGACAACGCCGCCATGGTCGCCATGGCCTGCGCCTACGAGATAAAATCTGGCATAAAACCTTCCGACCCCTATAAAATCACCCTTGCGCCCAGAAAAGAAATATGCTAGAATACATACTATCCCTTTAGAAAGAGGTGAGTCCAAAGTTCTACTAACTGTTCCTCCCTGCTTGCTAAAACCGCCGCACATTAATTTTAAAGAAAGGAAGTGATTCTTCTGGTCAATATAGCCTCTCGGTCCAAGGGTCATCACATTCGCGATCAGACTCCTCCCCCTTAGCTAATAACCGCCCAGAACTACCCCTATTCACCATTACACCTCCTGTACATCTAAGAGCCATTTTTTACCTCCTCACATTTCCGATTTTCAGTATTTGCGTAACTCATGGTCATTTTAATCTCCTTTAATCAGTGCTGTCATGGTTGAAATCTCCTTTATATCTAGACCGGCGACCGCCTAAGCCGGTCGGAGGGTCGGTATCTACCGGCCCTTTTTCATGCGTCAATATGCTATAATGTTTTTATGTACAAACACTTTTTACAGTCTTCTTCTTGGCAAACTTTCGAGGAATCCCTAGGAAAAACCACTTTCGCTGAATCTAGCGACACTTTCGCCTTTCTCGCCCTCCTCGAACGCACCAAGCTCGGTAATTATCTTTATCTGCCTTACGGCCCCGCCCTCGACGAAACTGCGCCTAAAAAGGCCTTCCAGGACGCTCTGAAAGCCCTTATAAGCCTCGCTAAGCGCGAACACGCCTTCTTTATCAGGGTCGAGCCCACGGCCGCTCTAGCGCCCTCTACGCTCGTTAAACTTGGTTTTAAAAAGTCTAAAGATCTAAACCCCGCCGATACCTGGGCTCTCGACCTCACTCAGACCAAAGAAGAGATTCTAACCCATATGTCTCAAGGCACCCGCACGCGTCATAATCAATTCCCTAAAAAAGGCCTCTCCGTCGAAGTTTCTCAAGATCCTAAAGACATCAAACATCTCGTCCGTCTCCAACATAAGCTCGCCAAAGAACGCCACATCAACATCTTCTCTGAAGCCTATCTTAGGGCCGAGCTTTCTCAACCTTTCGCCTCGCTCTATCTTGTCCATTTCCAAGACCCGGCAGATAACCAAGACAAGATTATCTCCGCCTCCCTCTTCTTCGACGATTCAGAAAACTCCACCCGCTTCTATATGCAATCCGCCACAGATTCCGCCTATAAAAAGCTCCCTGCCACCGTTGGCCTCCTCACTACTTCGCTCTTCGACGCCAAAGAAAAGGGTCTTAAATTCTTCGACTTCTGGGGTATCGCCCCCGACGACGCGCCCAAAACCCACCCCTGGGCCGGCTTCACCGAATTTAAAAAATCTTTCGGCGGCTCCCCCGTCCACTATTCCGGCACCTGGGATCTCCCTCTCGACAAGCCGAAATACCGCCTCTATTCCCTCCTCCGCTCCGCCAACCGCACCCTCCGAAAAAATAGATTTTTAAAATTTCAAAGTAGTTCAAGGAAGCGGGAGTAGCGGAGCGAACCGTACTTAAAGTACGGAGAGCGAGCAACGCATCCGCTGACGCAGAAATACGCAGAAATTTTAAAAATCACAAAAAGATCCCCCGAAGAGGACCTATAAAACTGCTCCCGATTCGGCGAATTTCTCGCTAATACTTATTTGTACGGATAAGCTCCTCGAGAGGCTTACGTCTACCTCTATTATACTCCTCTCAGCTTATAAATCAACTTTTTTCTACCAATCAAGAATCTCTGCGACCCCTTAAACCCCCTCTTCGGAAACTCATCAATCGTCTTAATCCTCGTCCCTAAAATCTCCAAAAAGTGTAAATTGTGCCGCCCATACGCCTGCGCCGCCGCCCCCGCCACCACGTCCGCCGCCTGTAGCAAAAAATTCGTCCGCGAATCTGCCTGGTTAACGGAAATATGCCTCCCCACCAAATTCGGGAAATCCGCATACGCCGAAATCTCGATATAATCCGTCAACGAGTTCATCGATTTCACCGCTGTCGACCTCTGGTCAAAAATAATCTCAAAATCGTCCTCATATCGCTTAAACACCCTCTCCATCAACAGTTTTGAGAAATAGTTATAAACCAAATTCTTCTCCTTTCCCTCCAAAAGAAGCGCCACCCGCGGCTTATACGCCACAAAATAAAACACATCCACGTCCTCTCCCCGAGAAATCTTATTTAAAATCCGCTGTCTCTGCGGAAATTTCATCTTCGAAAACTTCAGCTCCTTCTCCTTCACGCTCACACTCTTCCCTGTTTCGCGCAGCCCCTTCGCGGTCATCATCTGTTCCTTTCGCACAATCCGCTTCACCCTCATCTCGCTCTTTTCCGTCTTAAACACCACCGCCGCCAACAAAAAATACTCACCTCCCGCCCCCATGTTGCCGCTCTCGTCCACAAACACCCGAATCATATCTACCATCATACCATATCCCATAAAAATCAGCCCAATTTCTCGGGCTGTTTTTTCTAATGTACTAAAATTTTGGCCTCAGGTTATCATACTCAATCCTAAAATCATACCCCACCAAAATCTGCGCTAGCTCCCGTTTTAACGCTTCCGAATCCAGCTCAAAGCCATATTCTCGCTCAATCCCTAGAACCATGTTCAGCGCCCCCAGCGACGCTAGTTCTAACGCTCGCGTCGTCAACCTCGTCAACACCGCCAGCCCTAGCACCAACGTACTTATCATCACCAGCAACATCAAGAAACTCTTATCGCTCCCCGTTATCAACCATGTTAAAGCCAAGATTCCGCAGAGCATCTTCACCATCATATCAAGCCATCCGCCTCTGATATAATTTCTCATCAACGTATAGGTTGTATAAGTAAACGTCTCCTTCTCGTGCTCGGCCAGCTCCTCCGGTGTTACCTTATATCTCTTTAAAATCTTCTCTATCTCGTCCTTCCCTATTTTCTTCAGATGCTTAAACTCCTCCATCCGTTCGTTCACGTCCTCATAGTCATAATTAAAGATGATTTCCTCTTCGCGTTTCATCATAACCTTCACCAACCTTTCAAACTACTAACGCCCTCTCGGGCGTTCAAACTCACCTCAGTTTAACACGAAACTCGCTATTTATCAAACTCGCTCAGATCAAACAGCGCTCGCTTGTCCCTATCAATAATCTCCCGCGCCTTCTTCAACAACTTATCTAATTCTTTCTCCGTTCCCGCCGAACCCACATGAATCGTCTCCACCACAATTCCCCGCTCCTTGCGACAAATCTGCACTCCAGTTTTTCCCGACGCAGTCTTAAATTTCCTAATATAAGCCATACCTTTATAATACCACAAAATTTTTCTGTCTCGTGGGCGCGCGCGAAGCGCGCGCCCGGGGGTATATCCACTTTTTTAACCTTTTCATTTTTTATATATTTTCCACATATCGCTCAATGCATGTCTACCTTTTCTTTAGCACCCACTTGACTTAGCAACCCATATTACATACAATAGAACTAACCAAAAGCTCATTGCGAGACGCTCTTTCTGCTTTTGGGTGAGTGTAGAAGCCCTTTACTGAAAAACAAACCATAAAAAGCTTTTAGTGTCAAAAGAAATAAAGTGGTTTTGGCTTTTTTGCAAATAAATTTCGTGTAAAAAGGGGGTTAGTTTTTGCATATAACAGGGAATCCCGGCAGCTATAATAAATGCGATACTCTCGGAA
>CAYUIH010000061.1:0-3922 GCA_964444775.1 uncultured Candidatus Saccharibacteria bacterium | reverse complement strand
GTCTGATCTCCCGCCCGAAGTCCCCGCCGAGCCAGCCGCTCCGGCTACTCCTGCTACCCCTGTCGAACCCGCCGCGCCTGAAGCTCCTGTTGTCCCCGCTACGCCAGAAACTCCCGCCGAGCCAGCCGCTCCCGCCGCTCCAACCACTCCAGAGCCTACCTCAGAGCCCTCTGAGCCCACGTCTCCTCAAAATGTGCTATAATAAACTTACGGCTCGATCACCGTTTCTTGTCTTTTATACATTAAAGCAGAGCGGAAGTAGATTTTTATCGAACTCGAGCCGTTTATTTTCGGCGGCCCGGTAGCTCAATTGGATAGAGCAGTTCCGTCCTAAGGAAAAGGTTGCGCGTTCGACTCGCGCCCGGGTCACCACTAACTATGGTATAATTAAATCAGCTTATGAAATTATCTTTACCGCTCAACAAAAACGATAAAGCCGAACGCAAAACCGAGAAACAAAAAGTCGAAGAACGTCGCGAAGAAGTCCTTTCCCGCGGAAAAAAGTTCAAATATCCCCTCCAATACGCCAAACATCGCCTCGTTATCAATACCCTTATCGTCGCCTTTGTCGCTATCGTCGTGCTTATCACGGCTGGTTGGGCGGCGCTCTATAAATTCGGCGATATGGGCGATATTATGTATCGCATCTCTTACGTCGTGCCGGTGCCGGTTGCTAAGGTCGACGGCAAGAGCGTGCGTTTTTCTGACTATCTTATGGCCGCCCGCAGTAGCCTCACCACTCTCGAACAACAGTCTGGCCTCGAGAACAACGCCGAAGATAAGGCGGCGATGACTGCCCAATACAAGCGTTCTGCCCTCACCCGCGCCGAAGATTTAACTTACGCCCTTAAGCTCGGCGAGGAGCTAGGTCTCGAGGTTCCCGACGAGGAGATTCAAGCCGCCTTCGACGAACATCGTCGCGTGGGTGGTGCCGACCGTAGCGAGGAGAGCTTCCTTAAAGTTCTCTCCACCAATTTCGGCCTGTCTAAGCGCGAATATCAGCGCATGCTCTACCTCGCCCTTATGCGCGCCAAGGTTGAACAAGCTATCGACTCCGAGGCTAACCGTCTCGCCGATTCCGTCGAGGCTAAGCTCGCGAGTAGTGGCGGAGATTTTGGCGCCGTCCGCGACGAATTTGGTGATAAAGTCGTTTACGAAAACACCGGTGGGCTGATTGATAATAAAAACGTCGACAGCGGCCGTAGCGGCGCCGCTAGCAGCCTGGCGGTCGGCGAACGCACCGGTAAAATCCTCTCCAGCAACGGCGATGGTTATTATTTCGTCAAGCTCCTCGGCAAGAACGAGACCCAGGTCCATTATGAGTCTCTTTATATCCGCTTTACCGAGTTCGACCGTCGTTTAGCCGAGCTTCGCGCCAGCGACAAAATCAAAGAATATATTTCGCTAGAAGAAATCTCTCAAACTAACGAATAATATGATATAATCATAGATAGTCGCGGGTATCGTATAGCGGCTATTATGTATCCTTCCCAAGGATGAGATCAGGGTCCGACTCCCTGTACCCGCACCATTGACTTTTACGCCAGAATATGGCGTAATTTTATTTTGAGCTCAAATGCCAGTGGTCGCCAAATTCACATTTATAAACCGTTAATCCGCGCACGCCATGGTCGTGCTCGGCTACTCGCGCCGCCACTTCCGCTTCTTCACGCGTCTTATACATAATCTTGTGTGTTTCGCCGACCCAACATCTCTCCGGCTCAAAGCCACTCAACCGGTTTACATCAAAACTTCTACTCATTTCCCGTATTATATCATAATCCTGTGTTATAATATGCTTATGATTATTTTTCTTCAACTTCTCTTACTCGTCGGTGGTTTTATCTTACTTATCAAGGGCGCAGATTTTTTCGTCGATGGCGCCTCCTCCACCGCTTCCAACTTTAAAATCCGTAAATCCCTCATCGGCCTCACCATCGTCGCCTTCGGCACTTCCGCGCCCGAGCTCGCCGTCTCGATTAAAGCCCTCGCTTCCGGCTCGACCGACCTCGTTCTTGGCAACGTTATCGGCTCCAACATTATCAATATCCTTCTTATCCTCGGCCTCGCCGCCGTTATCCGCCCCCTTGCCATTAAAAAGGACACCATCAGAAAAGAAATCCCCATTTGTATCTTAATCTCCAGCCTTCTTGTCGTTCTCTTTCTCGATGTCCAGCTCAATGCCGCCCCCATCAACCAAATCACTCGCTCCGACGGCCTCGCTATCCTCCTCTTTTTCGCCGTTTTCCTCTATTATCTTATCTCCACCGCTCTCCACGCTAAGGATAAAAACCTCAAGGAGAAGCCTCGCTGGCCCCTAGGGAAGTCCCTCCTCTTTACGCTTCTCGGTCTCGCCGGCGTCGTCATTGGCTCTCACTTTGTCGTCGAATCCGCCGTCTTTCTCGCCACCGCTCTCGGTATCTCCGAGCGCGTGATTGCTCTCTCGGTTATCGCCCTTGGCACCTCTCTACCCGAGCTTGTCACTACCATCGCCGCCTCTAGAAAGGGCGAGGCGGAGCTAGCTATCGGCAACGTCCTCGGCTCTAACATCTTCAATATCTGTATCGTCCTCGGCCTCCCCGTCGCCATCTTCGGCGCCGTCACCCCCAGCTCTTTCGCCGCTATCGACCTCTTTACGCTCGTTTGGTCGGCGCTTCTTCTCCTCTTCTTCTCCCTCTCTAGCCGGAAGATTGCCAGAAAAGAGGGCTTTATGATGCTCGCTATGTTCTGTGTCTACTACCTCCTCGTCTTTATCGCGTAACAACTTATTGACATTTTTGCCAGTATGTGCTATAATGAAGAAAGATATTTTTTTGAATATCTTGTACCCCTTAAAAATCTGATAGGGAGGTTGTCTCTATGTTAGGCAACAGCTACAAAAACGCCGCGCGTCAAGCCCAAAACACCAACAAAGGAGGAAGAACTATGACTCAGCACGACGACGATTTTACCACTCTCCCCCCGAGAAGAGGAGAAGAAACCTACACCGCCGAACAGATCGTGAAGGCCTTTATCGACCGCACCAAGAAGTTCCCGGAGACCCGCGAGGCGCTCCTCGCCACCGGCGAGTTTGCCGACCCGAGCCTGGTCAAGGATCTTGAGCAGAAGCTCGACGACACTCGCCAGAAACTGGCCGACACCAAGTCTGATCTCGAAGTCGCCCGGAAGGATTCCGACCGGCTCACTCTCGAGGTTGCCCAGCTCAGAAAGGACAAGGCTACTCTGGAGACCAAGCTTGCTACTGTCTCGCACAATGTTATCGACACTCTCGGCGAGGCTGTCGATGCCAAGCCGGTCTTGGAGGCCTGGTCTGTGGGCAAGAAGTATTTCTTCAACGAGGACGAGGCCGAAGCCAAGTTCGCCGAGCACAAAGCTCACAACGACGAACTGGGTGAGACCACCACTATCGAGGTGAAAAAGCACTACTTCTTCGCCACTATCGACAGTAAAGGCGCCCATAAAAAGGTCGCCGATCCTGCCAAAGAGGCCACTGCGGCCGACTACGCCAAGTGGCTCCGCAGCCGCGAGGTTCTGCGCTATATGCGCACTCAGGCCTAAGGCTCTCCCTATCCCGCCGCCCCTATTCGGGGCGGCTTTTTCTTGCCCAAAACTAACCACTTGCATTGTATAATAGTTTATGCTTTATCTATTGACATTTACGCTTATGTGTGCTATAATGAAGGCAGTCAGTTTGAGAGCGTGTTAATCTTAGACTTAAGGTCATTAAAACCGAATCATCCCAGACACAAACGCATTGTCTGGAAATACATCCAAAGGAGGCAAAGACCATGGGCGTCTTCGCTTTTATCGTTACTCTCCTCGTTGCAGCGGTGTATCTGTTTTTGGCTATCTCGAACAATCAGATTTTCGTAGGCGCTTATTGCGACTACGTCGAGTCGCTTTACGAATCGGCCGAACCAGA
>CAYUIH010000060.1:0-3960 GCA_964444775.1 uncultured Candidatus Saccharibacteria bacterium | reverse complement strand
CCGCGTTGACGGGATGAAAACCCGTTGTACTAACCGTTATACTAAGAGACCTCACTTTCCATATTATATCAAATTACGCTCCATTTAACAAGTCCGGATGACGCGGAAGCTCGCTAAAATCATTTATTCGGTAGTGCAAGTATAGTTAAACTCTACCGTATAATCGGTCTTACCATATGGCGCTATCGGATAGAACTTCGCCGTGGTCGTGTTTTTGTCGCAAGAAAAGTCCTTCCCCTCAAAATACTTGCGCATCTTCGCATTCTTCTCTTGTTGATACAACAATAATTGCCTCAGCGGCACTGCGTCTAGCCCCGTCTTCTCATAAATCGCCATCCGCTGCTCAAACACCTCCTCGCTGATTGACGATTTAAACCGCTCAAGATAATAATCTTCATAATACTCTCGCGCCATCTGCTCAAACTTCCGGTGCGCCACCGCCTCAGCGTTAAAATAAACCGCCACAAACACCGACACGCCTACCATCACAGTAGAAATAATCACCCCCCAGGTCACAAATTTCCGCCCAAACACGGGGTCGTTGCGCTTTTTTAGGCTTGTCCGCATATTAGTCACCAGCTTCGGCGCATTTCTTTTGTGCGACGATCTTTTTCGGGCCTTACGAACAAACGGCAAATCATATAAAGCCATATTGTAATTTTAACATAACCGTTGAAGAAAAGCCACTTTTTGTGTAAGATAAAATTATGAGCAAACTTTTTAAACGCACGAAAATCCTCGCCACCATCGGCCCTGCCGTTATGAGTGAGGACGCTATTACCGAACTTATCATGGCCGGCGTCAACGGTTGCCGGTTGAACTTTTCCCATGGCAACTTTACCGAGCGCGACCAACAAATCGCCTGGATTCGCGCCGCCAGCCAGAAAAAAGGCCGCTCTGTCGCTATTGTCCAAGATTTACAGGGGCCTAAAATCCGCCATGGCGAGCTTAAAGGTAATCATCTCGACGTTAAAACCGGCGACGAGCTTACTCTTGATTATGCCTGCGCCGCTCACGACGGCGGTAAAACCCTCCCCGTCCAATATAACCTCGCCGACAAGGTTAAGGTCGACGAGCCTATTTTCCTCTTCGATGGCAAAATTCGCGCGCATATCATCGACGTCCCGTCGAAGACCGCCATCAAAATCAAGATAGAAAACGATGGCTATCTTATGTCTAAAAAAGGTCTCAACCTCCCCGACACCGACTTTGGTGGCGACATTATTACAGAAAAAGACATGGCCGACATATAATTCGGCGCCGCGCGAGATTTTGACTATGTCGCGCTCAGCTTTGTCCAAAAGCCCGAAGATATTGAAAAGTTGCGCCAAATCCTCCTCTCTCACGGTTCCTCCGCTAAAATCATCGCCAAAATCGAGACCAAAAAGGCTATCGAGACCGACGAAAATCTCGAGCAAATCGTCGAGGCGTCGGACGGTATCATGGTCGCCCGCGGCGACATGGCGGTTGAGGCTGGGGCAGAAGTCGTGCCGATTGTCCAGAGAAAGCTCATCTCTCTCTGTCGCAAACATAGCAAGCTCTGTATTGTCGCGACTCAAATGATGGGCAGTATGGTCGACAACCCTGAGCCGACTCGCGCCGAAGTTTCCGACGTTGCCACCGCCGTTCTTCAAGGCGCCGACGCCGTGATGCTTTCCGACGAGACTGCCAACGGCAAATACCCGCTCGAAGCAGTTAAGGCCATGAAACGCGTTATTCTTTACGCGCAAAACCACTCTCGCATCGCCCCCGCCGAAGAAGAACCCACCACGGACTTTAAGCCCTACGACGCCATCTCTTCCGCTGTTGCTCGTCTCGCCGAAAAAATCGACGCCGACGTTATTGTTTGCCAAACCGCCTCTGGCGCCACCGCCACCGCTATCGCTGGCGCCCGCCCCAACGTCCCGATTGTCTCCGTCACCGCCAGCAACCGCGTCGCTTCCCAGCTCGCCCTTATCTACGCCAACGCCGCCTTTGTCCGCCCCTATTCTGAAGATTATGGCATCGACCTCGCGCGCGAGCTTAAAAATTCCGGCTATCTCAAGCCCGCCGAAGGCAAAGACGAACTGCTCGCCGTTATTATTTCCGGCTCCAAGGGTCAAGAACATGGCACCGACACCATTAAAGTTCGCCGCATCTAGCCCGCTCGCCCGATTTTTTGCTATAATAGTTTTATAAAAGAGGTACTTCAATTTATGGAAAACAAACTGACTGTCAAAGATGCTAAAGTCCGGAACCAAACCGTACTCGTTCGCACCGATTACAACGTGCCACTTTCTAGCGGCGAAGTCGCTAGCGATTTCCGGATTCGCGCCTCACTCGACACTATCAATTATCTGCGCGAAAAGGGCGCCCGCCGGATTATCCTTATCTCTCATCTCGGCCGCCCCGAGGGGAAGAAGGTTAAGGAGCTTTCTCTTAAGCCTGTCGCGCTTAAACTCGCCGAGCTGCTCCCCGGCGTACCGGTCGAATTTGTTGACGACGTCTCTGGCCCCGATGTCGAAGAAGCTGTCGAACACCTCCCCAAGGGCGGCGTCCTGCTCCTCGAGAATCTCCGCTTCTACCCCGGAGAAGAAAAAAATAGCGAAGATTATATCCGCGAAATCGTCGATTCTACCGGCGCAACCGTCTATATTCAAGACGGCTTTGCCGTTATTCATCGCGCCCACGCCTCCACCTCCGCCATTTCTAAACATCTCCCAGTTTACGCTGGTCTGCTACTAGAAAAAGAAATTTCCTCCCTAGAAAAGGCGCTTAAATCTCCTAAAAAGCCTCTTATGCTCATGCTTGGTGGCGCTAAGGTCGACGACAAAGCCCCGCTTATCGACGCGTTTAAGGATAAAGCCGACGCCATCTGTGTCGGGGGTAAAATCGCCGCCGACGGCGCAGTTAAACCCGGCGATAACATCTATGTCGCCGAAGATTTCGACGAAGACGGCGAGGGCAACAAGCTCGACTGTGGCCCCGTTTCCACTGCTCATTTTGTAGAAACCGCCAAGGCTTCCAAAACCGTTATCTGGAACGGTCTTCTCGGCAAGGCCGAAGATGTCGCCTTTGCCACCGCCAGCACCATCTTCCTTAAGACCCTCGGCGAATCGCCCGAGATTGAATCTATTATCCTCGGTGGCGACACTACCGCCTTCGCCGAAGAACTCATGAAGGAAGACGACGCGCTCCACTTCTCGCTACTTTCCACCGGTGGTGGTGCCGCGCTTGAGTTTTTAAGCGGCAAATCCCTCCCCGGCCTCGAGGCTGTCGAGAATAAATAAAAAATGCCCCGTACTTAGTACGGGGCTCCGATGATGGTTGGGTGGTTAATCTTCGTATGCTTCGCCACTGCGAATGTTGGCGCGATAATGCACGATGTGCAACCGGCGCGGAGTACGCTTCCTGTCTCCCTCTGTCACGTCGCCAATCGCGCACACGTGCTTGAGATAGATGTTGAAGCACTCCACTTCTGTTTTGTCGCGAGCGGCACCTTCGACTTCGCCCATGATTTTGAACTGACGCCCATCCGGAAACCTCAAATCCGAGACAAAACTCGGACGGCCGATTTTTAACTCCTCGAGCGTAGCCAACATCATATCTGCCGACGGACCACCTGTCACTATAAGTTTCGTATTCATTCTTAACCCTCCTTAAGGTAGAATATACATCTAATAATAGCACAAAATAGCCATAATGTCAACAAAATGTCAAAGTTCCCAACCTCGGCAAACCTCTTGAACAGACCTAGTTTTTGTGCTATGATAAAAAACGAACTTTTTATTGCTTAAAATTATTTAATAAAGGAAAATATGGCAGAAGTCAAAGACCTATCCAAGTTCCGCAACATCGGTATCATCGCCCACATCGACGCCGGAAAAACCACCACTTCCGAGGCGATTCTTTACCGCACCGGCTTAAAACACAAAATTGACCTCGTCAAGGGCGACACCGGCGGCGCCACCACCGACTGGA
>CAYUIH010000059.1:1514-4049 GCA_964444775.1 uncultured Candidatus Saccharibacteria bacterium | reverse complement strand
GCGAGAGCGAGCTTTTCGAGGAGGATGTTGCAGGCGGTATCCTCAAAGGAGGCGGCGAAATCGGCGACTTGCTCTGGTGTGAGACGAGTTTTGAGCTCGTGAGAGGGGAAGTCGAGGCCGACGCCGACGGCTTTTTGGACTGAACGCAAGACTGCGGTCTTAAGGCCAGAGAAGGAGAAGTCGAGATTTTTGATTTTTGGATGGGGAAGGGGGTATTTCTTTGGGTCGCCTTGTTGGGCGGCTTTGGCAATAGAGGGGCCACCGGGATAGGGAAGACCGAGGATTTTGGCGACTTTGTCGAAGCATTCGCCGACGGCGTCGTCGAGAGTGGTGCCGATGATTTTAAACTGGTTGTGGGAGGGCATGTGGATTATTTGAGTGTGGCCGCCGGAGATGACCAGAGCTAATAAAGGGAATGCGGGTAGAGGGGCTTCCTGCAACCAGTTGCTGTAGATGTGGCTTTTTAGGTGGTGGATGGGGTAGAGGGGCTTATTGTGCAAGATGGCGAGGGTGCGGGCGGTGAGAGTGCCGATGAGGAGGGAGCCGAGGAGGCCGGGGGTGTGGGTGACGGCGAGGGCGTCGATTTTGTCCCAGTCGTTTTGGCTATGTTTGGTGAAGCCGGCGTCGGAGAAGGCTTGGTCGATGACAGGAAGGATAGCCTCGAGGTGAGAACGAGCGGCGACTTCGGGAATAACGCCACCGTAGCTTTTGAAGAGATCAATTTGGGAAACGACAGCATTAGAAAGCAGGCGGCCGGGGCTAGACGGGTCGGCGGGGTCGAAAGAGAGAATAGCGCAGGCGGTTTCGTCACAGGAGGATTCGATGGCAAGAATGTTCATGAGAACATATTATACCATAAAAGAGAGAGTGAGGCGAGGGGCTAGCGGAAGTTTATGGCGCCCATTAAAGCGGATCGATAAAACTTAGCAGCTTCCTTATCGGAAAGTTTGAATCTTTCAACGAAAGCATCAATAAGGGCGACGCCATCGTGATAGATTTCGCCGTAACCGATGGCTTGAGAGATTTCTTCGACAGGTAGGGCTTTTTTGCCGCCGTATCGATAAACGGCGTCGGCTATGTCGTCGTAATCGAGCCCGAGGTCTTGATTTTGGATAAATTCGGCGTGTCGTATGATGGACTCGATGCCGGTAAATTTGTCTTTAACGTTACGATAGTGCGAGTCGATTGCGGGATGGTTTTTGTCGATACGACGGTGAGTGCCGTCTGTGTAATCTATACGGATATAACTGGCGAGATAGTCGAGAATTTCTTCTGGCTCGACGCCGTGTTTGGTAAAATAGTCAAGATTTTCTTGGCGGAGTAGATCGTAAGGGGTGAGAGACTCGGCGAGTTCTGTGGCGGAAAAGCCGGCCTTTTCATAATCTGGTGCGAAATCAGCGACATTAAATCGACGTTGAAAGTCTCTGGTGCACTCATAGAGAGCGTCGGTAATGTCTGATTTTTTAAAGACAGTGCCGAGAAGATTGAGCTTGAGCGGGAGGTTGTATGGGTCATGCAGAAGGTCGATTTGTTTAAGGGTTTTTTCGGTGCCGATTTTCTTTTGGATATAGTTGAGGTTAGAAAGGATGTCTCCTTCGGAGGCAAATTGTTCAACGACGTCTTCGGTGGTTAGACCGAGTTCTTCGCGACAATCGTCGAGACTATTGAAATTACCGTATCCTTTGGCCAGACGACGCAACTCATCAGACATGGCGGGGTTTTGGTCTTGAAGGGAGACGGAGGCTTTAGCGATTTGGATAATGGGATTGTCGTGACCGTGGTATTTGTTTATGGCGCCTCGGAAGGCGTTTTCTGATTGTTCGTAGTTGGATGTTTGAGAAAGGAGAGACTCAGCGGCGTAGAAAGCCTTGGCGCAAGTTAAATCGTCGGCGGCTTTACCGGTAGCGAGGAGATGATTGATGGTTTCTTCGGCGGGGGCGTCTGGGTCGAAATCAATTAGAGTAAGGCCTTCTTCGCGGAATTTTTTGCGGGCTAGTTCTTCTTGTTCTAATTGATGCTTGAGTTCAAGCTCTCTTTGCTCAAACCAGGCGTCGAGGCTATCGGCGGCTTTGTTGTTAAACTCTGTCTCGGCGGATTCGGGTTTTTCGGCATCGTGTGGCGCGTCGTCGGGTTGGTTCATGATGAAGTCGTAGAAAGCGGCGGTGCCGTATTCTTTAGCGAGATGGCGAGGGGTGTAGTCGGCGTTTTCTTCGACGGTTTGGTCGCTTTCATGGGCGCCAGCGTAGGTTTCGTTGTTCATAGTTACCTCCATAGAATTAACTGCGAGGCTTGATAAAAAAGTGGAACACTTGCAGGAGTGTTCTAAGCTTCTTTTCTACAATCTGGTGTCAAACCGGACCGGAGCGAGTGCTCCACTCTTGGTTTGACTTTTGTCGATACCAAATTGTAGGTTAAGCTTAGAACAATTTTATTATAACCAAGATTTTTGGCTTTGTCTACTGGAGTTTTAAGCTGGCTGGTAAATTAGGCGAGGAGTTTGGCGGAAGAGTGTTGAGCGGAGAGCTTTTTGTCGAA
>CAYUIH010000059.1:0-1414 GCA_964444775.1 uncultured Candidatus Saccharibacteria bacterium | reverse complement strand
GAGTAGATGGGGTTTTTGTTGGCGGCCTTGAGGGCGGGATAGAGGCCGAAGACGAGGCCGATGAAGAGGGCGGTGAGGAAGGTGATGGCGAGGATTTCCCAGGAGATGTAAGGGTTAAACGGGGTGATGAGACAGAGGCCGAAGGAGAGAGCGTAGCCGAGAACGAGGCCGAAGATGGAGCCGAGAACAGAGAGAATGAGAGCTTCGATGAGGAATTGGAGGAAGATGTTGGAGGAGGAGGCGCCGACGGCCTTGCGGACGCCGATTTCGTGGGTGCGCTCAGCAACGGAGACGAGCATGATGTTCATGACGCCGATACCGCCAACGATGAGGGAGATGCAGGCGACGAGGGAGAGAATCCCGGAGACGATGGAGAAGAGAGTGCCGGCGGGGTGAGTGATTTGGTCGCCAGAGAGAACGGAGAAGTTGGTATCGCCGGACTTGGCGGCGACGAGAGTCTCGCGAATTAAATGAACGGTGTCGTTTAGCCCATCGGTGTTTTTAGCGCGGATGTTGATTTGTTGAATCTGGAGAGTGTTGTCGATGTTGTTGAGGACGGCGGCGGAGACGAAGATGCAAGAATCTAAATCAAGGTTGTTGAAATTTATGGGGTCGTCGACCTCGGAGAGGACGCCGACGATGATGAAGCGCTCACCGAGGAGGGTGATGGTTTTGCCGATAGGCTCGGCGGTGCCGAAGAGATCGTTGGCGAGACCGACACCGATGGTAGCGGTAGGGGTCTTAGCGTCTTCGCGGAAGAAGGTGCCGGACTTGAGGCTTAAATTTTGAATTTTAATAAAATCAGAATTGGTGCCGACGACAGTGGCGGATGGGACGAAATTATCACCCTGGAGGGAGTTGACGGAGACGGCGAGGGGGGAGGCGGAGGCGACATTGTCGAGATGCTGGATAGTGGAGACGTCTTTAAGGCTGAGGTTGGACTTTAGGTATTGAGTGGAAGAAGTAAGCTCGTCGACGATGGAGGAGACGGTGTCTTTGGTGGCGGTGGGGCGGATAACGATAAGATCGGAGCCGATTTGAGAGACCTGGGAGGAAATAAGGGAGGTGATACTACCCATGAGGGAGAGAATAAGGACGATAGAGGCGACGCCGATGGCAATACCAAGGGTGGTTAGGAAGGAACGCGTGCGATTTTGGCGCAGGGAAGATTTAGCGAGCTCGAGATGAGTGCGAAATAAGAGAGACATTATTTTTTACCCCTTTTCTTTTTGTTCTTCTTTTTACGTTTGTCTTTGTCGTGCTTTTTCTCGATTTTGACTTCGATGGGAACGGGAAGGTCGGAATCTTTGACGGTTTTAATATCTGTGTCGATATGGCCGTCGAGCATGTTGATAACGCGAGTGGCATAAGAGGTGAGGGAAGGGTTGTGGGTGACCATGATGATAGTGTTGCC
>CAYUIH010000058.1:0-4059 GCA_964444775.1 uncultured Candidatus Saccharibacteria bacterium | reverse complement strand
CAACGCCGAAGAACTTCTCGACGAAAATGGCGAACCAAAAACCTCCCACTCTACCAACCTCGTCCCCTGCATTTTCTACGACAACACCAAAAACCGAGAAAAATACGCCCAAAATCCTGCCGCTAAAGACCTCGGCCTTTCTAACGTCGCCGCCACTATCGCCACGCTCTTTGGGTTAGATAATTTTCCGCCCGAATGGCGCGATTCTCTCGTGTCTCTAAAGTCCGCCTCCTCAAACTCCCCCGCGCCCGAATCTAAACCAATAAAAATTGATATACTATAACCATGGAACTCTTTCTTCTTATTCTCATCACTACCGTCACCGCCCTATTGTCGCTGGTCGGCGGTATTCTGCTTTTAGGAAAGTCCAAATTCGCTCAATTTCTCGCCAAAATCGGCAAGCCTTTTGCCGCGCTCGTCTTAATTTATTGCGTGTTCTACGATTTACTCCCCGAAGCACTAGAAGGCGAATCGCTCACTCTGGCCCAGGCCTTGCTTCTTCTCGCCGTCGGCCTTGTCGCCTGTTTTCTCGTTAACTTCCTCGTCAGCAACTTCCATCGTCACGGCGAGAAAAAGGCGCTCAAAAATAAAGCCGAGGCTTATTCTATGCTCGTAATCGACTCACTGCACACCGTCGTCGACGGTATCGTCCTCGGCGTCACCTTCGCCACCTCGCTCGGCACCGGCCTGCTCGCTTCCGCTTCCACTGTTGCCCACGAAATCCCTCAAGAAATTGGCGATTTCGGCATCATGATTCGCTCCGCGATGCCTAAAACGCGGATTCTTAAGCTCCAAGTCGCCTCCGCCCTCCTCCTCGTTCCTGCCGCCGTCCTCGCCTATTTCATCGGCGGCGCGCTTCTCCCGACTCTGCCCCCGCTCCTTTGTCTTATCGCCGGCTTCTTTCTATATATTGCTCTCCAAGAAATCTGTGCTATGATAAAAGAATCAAAGGAGAAACCTCATGTCCATGACCACAAAAATCACTAAGGCTATCATTCCCGTCGCCGGCTGGGGCACGCGTCGTCTGCCCATCACCAAAATCATCGAAAAATCCATGCTTCCCGTCGGGAACCGCCCGCTAGTCGACTATTCCGTTCAAGAGCTCATCGCGGCCGGCGTCACGGATATTTATATGGTTATCAGTAATGTCGAGCCGTGCCAAGTTCGCCAATTTTATCGTGACAACCTTGCGCTTAATCAATATCTCGAAGCTCGCGGCAAAAAAGATCGTCTCGAGCTCGCCAAGACTCTCCCCGACAACGTCAAGATTCATTATATTTCTCAAGACCCAGCCGGAAAATACGGCACTGCCGTCCCTGTCGCCATGGTTGCCGAAGAATATAACATCAACGAGCCGACCTTCCTCTTTTTCGGCGACGATTTTATCTGGAATCCCGGCGGCGAGTCCGCAGCCGCTTCGCTTCTTAAGTCCGTTCAAAACGAGACCGAGTCGGCCATTCTCGGCGTTGAAGTCCCGCGCGAAGAAGTCGTTAAATACGGCATGATTACCACCAAAGACAATAAACTCGCCACCATCGTAGAAAAGCCCGACTTAAAAGATGTCACGTCTAACCTCGTCCATGTTTCTAAGTTCATCATGTCTCCCGGCTTGATGCAAGAAATGGTCGAATACGTCAACTCTCACGATTTCGGCCCGACCGACCAAGAATATATGGCTACCGACCCGCTCGCCAGCTTTGTCCAAAAAGGCGGCGTCGTCCGCGTCGCGCCGACTACTGGCGCTTACCTCGACGGCGGCTCGCTCGAAGGTTGGGTCCACGCCAACAATGTTGTCTGCGGAGGCAAATAGTTTTGTCCGCCAAGGTGCGTAGTCTGTTCACTTGTACCGAATGCGGCTCGTCTTTTGCTAAATGGACGGGCCGTTGTACTAACTGTGGCCAGTGGAATACACTTGTCGAAACTCTCGCCGAATCCGCCGAAGGAAAGAACGCGCTCGCCGGCGCTAAAGTCTCCGGCAAAAAGCTCGATTATGTCAACATCGGCGACATCGTCCCCTCCGACGCTAAAGAACGCCTCAAAACCGGTTTCCCCGACCTCGACACTGTCTTGGGCGGCGGCTTCCTTAAAGGTTCCGTCTCGCTTCTCACCGGCCAACCGGGGATTGGCAAGTCTACGCTTCTGATGCAAATCTGCGCTCATGTTGCGGAAACAAACAATGTGCTCTATATTTCCGGCGAGGAATCTGCCGGCCAGGTTAAACTTCGCGCTGTTCGTCTCGGCGCTAATTCCGACAAACTCAGCTTCGCTTCTAGCACTTCCGGCAACGACATCGCCAAAACGATAGAATCCGCCGAGTTCGACCTCGTTATAGTCGACTCAATCCAAACTCTCTCCCTCGCAGAAATCGCTTCTGCCCCCGGCGGCGTTTCTCAAGTCACCAACTGTGGCAACCTCATTATCCGCGCCGCCAAGGCTTCCGATACCGCCGTCGTTATTGTTGGGCACGTTACAAAAGAGGGAACTCTGGCCGGCCCGAAGGTTCTCGAACATCTCGTCGATGTCGTCGTTAACTTTGAGGGCGATCGCTACGGCGGGTTTAAGACCGTCCGCGCCGTTAAAAACCGTTTTGGCTCCACTAGCGAGGCCGCCATTTTCGAGATGGCTGAGTCCGGTTTAAAGGAAGTTAAAAATCCTTCTGCCGCCCTTCTCGCCGAACGCCAAAACACCGACGGCTCGATTATCCTCGCGACGCTCGAGGGCACGCGTCCGCTTCTCGTCGAGATTCAAGCCCTCGCCTCCAAAACTACCTTTGGCTACCCTAATCGCACCGCCTCCGGTTTCGACCTCAACCGTCTCAAGCTCCTCATCGCCGTCCTGGAGCGCCGCACTAAACTCAAACTCTCCGAACAAGATATTTTTATCAACGTCGTTGGCGGGATTAAGCTCAACGATTCTGGCGCCGATCTCGCCGTTTGTCTCGCTATCGCCTCCGCCGTCGCCGGACGCAAGTTAAACGAAGATTATGTTGTTTTTGGCGAAGTTGGTCTTGGTGGCGAAATTCGTTCTGCCTTCCGTCCCGACCAGCGCATTGCCGAGGCTAAAAAGCTCGGCTTCACCCGCGCTATCGCCCCCGCCACCTGCAAGGATAAGTTTGTTATTCCCGTTAAAGACCTCCGCCAAACCCTAATCGACCACGTTAAATAACCTTCTTTTGAGCGCGTATGCAACTTCCGACAAAATCAACCAAGAACAGAGGTAAATCATGCGGATTTTAGGCGTCGACCCAGGGACTGGAATTTGCGGTTTTGGCGTACTCGAAGTGCCTAAAAAAGGCGCCCCGATTCTCCTCGACTCCGGCGCCATCACCACTCCTCCCCACACCCCGCTCCCCGACCGTCTGCTCGACATCTTCGACTCGCTTAACCAAATTATCAAAGAAGATAAGCCAGACTGTATTTCTATCGAAAAGCTCTTTTTCATGCAAAACATCACCACTGGCATCTCCGTCGCCGAAGCTCGTGGCGTTGTTATGCTCGTCGCCGCTCAAAACCATTTGCCAATTTTTGAGTATTCTCCGAACGAAATCAAAAAGGCCATGACCGGCTATGGCCACGCCGACAAGAAGCAAATGCAGGAAATGGTGCGGGTCTATCTCAAAATGGACAAAATTATCAAGCCCGACGACGCCGCCGACGCCGTCGCCGCCGCCATCGTCCACTCGATGTTTTGCAAAAATAATATATAATATATACTATGATTTCTCACATAAAAGGTATTTTAGAAGAAAAATTCGCCAGTTCCGTTATCGTTGATGTCCACGGCGTCGGTTACGAAATCACCGTCACCGCGCCCGATTTCGAATCAGTTAATCTCGGCGACGAAATAAAGTTATATACCTATCATAAAATCTCCGAAAACGACGAGGCGCTCTATGGCTTTCTCTCCCTTGCCGCCAAAAAACTTTTTGAGCTACTTATTTCCGTCAACGGTGTCGGCCCCAAAGCCGCAATTTCGATTCTCTCCCTCGCCTCCCCCGAAGAAGTTCGTAACGCCATCGCCAACGCCGACTCCGCCTTCGTCTCCAAAGCCCCCGGAGTA
>CAYUIH010000057.1:0-4158 GCA_964444775.1 uncultured Candidatus Saccharibacteria bacterium | reverse complement strand
CCTTGCGGACACTAGCACCTGAAGCTAGCGCGTCTACCAATTCCGCCACTCGGGGATAGCTTGATTATAGCATATTTCTCCCCGGGAGGCTACTCTGCCAAAATTGTTTGGCGGGGCGGATTCTGTTATAATAAACTTATGGCTAAACAGAACGAAGATTTTTCTAATTCCCTGGTGAGGCTGACGGGGACGGCGCTAGTGCTGAGAGCTGCGATATTTTGGATTTGTGAGATTTTTATTATGCAGGGTTATGCCGACCGCGGCGTAATTAACGAATACTCCGGAGCGCTGTTTTGTTCTTATTTTTATTTTGTTTATGCCGTCGTAGTGGGGTTTTATCTAATGCGGATTTTTATGGGGTCTTCTTATGCTCGTTTCCGCGACAAGCTGAAGTCGCTCAACCCTAGTGAGTCGAACCCGCGGCCGAAGTATGTTAAGTCGCTCCCCGCCTCTCTGTCGCCACGGCGAGCCGCCGTCTTACTCGGCGTCGACCTACTAGCCGTAGTCGCCTTAGAGCTGGCGATCCCGGCGCTACCGCGGCTGTATAGTTTGATGATTTTAGAGTTTGTGTGTTTTTGTTTTGCACTAAGAGCCGCGGCGAATAATTGATTCTCGGGCAACAAAAAACTCCCCAAGACGAGTCGAGGGGAGTTTTTGAGTCCTAGGCTTTACGCCTGAACAAGTGTTTTAACTAGTCAGAGCGGTCAAGCTTAGAAGCGTTTGCGGCTAACGAGGTAGGCACCAGCGGAGGTAGCGAGGCTACCGACGCCGAGAACAGTACCAGCGATGGACGCGGCACCGGTCTGAGGAAGAACCGGAGGGGTTTCCGGAGTGACTGGCGGATTTTCCGGTTCAACAGGAGGTTTCTCCGGAGTTTCCGGGCAGCCCGGGTGGACGATGATGTCAGAATAATCTTGTTTCATCGTATTGTTCTGGCCAATATAACCTTGAGTCCAGGAGCGAAGCACATTGTCTGCGCCACAGCCGAGGTTATTGTTCTTAACCTTAACTTGGAACACGACGTAAGCGATAGCACCAGGAGCATAGTCGCCAATGGCGATGCCGGTCGTGGTGAGGGTGTCGCTTTGGATCTTGACACCTTCTTTGTGGTTGCCGTTGTAAAGAATCGTGGAACCAGGAACGTAAGTTTGGTTAGAACCAAGCTTTTCGATAAGCTGGACGTTGAGTTCGTTTACATCGGAAGTGTTTTTGTAGGTAATCATGTATTCAACAGTATCACCTTCTTTGGCGGTAACTTGCTTTAACCAAGTTTTGTCGCCAGCCATGCGGACGTTCTTAGCAATGGTAAAGTCGTAATCGTAAACAACTTTGACCTTGAAGCTAACAAACGCACCGTATTGAAAACAGCCAGGAAGTTTACCATCGAGGGCATCATAACCAATGAGGGTGCCGCCGTTGACGAGAGCGTCGGACAGGGCGCCGTTGGCTTTGCCGTTGGAACCGAGATGAGCGGAACCAGCAACATACTCAAGATGGAACTTAGTGTCGGCCTTTAACACGACTTCGTCCCAAATTTTGTTCGGGGTCGCGTTGGAGCTAGTAACGATACCACCAACCGTGATAGATTTCGCAGAATCGGAAGGAACCGTAAACTGAGCTTTGACATTCTCGGCAATACGATCCGTGCCGAGGCGGTTGTTGTTGTGGACATACATACGAACGACGTAAGTTTTACCGTCTTCGACGGTTACGTCGCTAGTGCGCCACAGGTCGTTCGTGCCATCAGCACGAGCTTGAACGAAATAACGTTCGTCACCGACAGTTTCGTTGTCGGAAATGGAGTTAAGGATGATTTTGTCATCAATAACACCACTGTTGATTTCCGCCTTGGTGTAGGTACGACGACCGCCGGCGGAGTCGCCCCAAGCAAGCACGTTGCTGGAGGCAAGAGTGGTTCCGAGGACAGCCGCAAGAGCAGCAACCCCAAGAACGGATTTAAGGTTTTTCATAATAACTCCTTTAGTTGAGATTAATTATAAAATTAAGGTTAAGTTAGACTTTGACGTTAGCCGAATTGTTAATTAACATCGTAGGTAATTAAGCCGAATCATCTCAGAGACAAACTTGGATGCTCCCCGGACGAAAATCGCCCGGGGAGAAAGGTGCGCGTGAATACATCCAGCCTTACGGCATGGCGGGGTTGTCTGATGCTTGAGCGATACCGTCGCCGGTGACCGCTTGGTCGTTGTTGCTGCCGGGGGAGGTACCGACGGTGGAAACCGGCGTATGATCCTCGCGGACAGCGCCAGCTTGTTCGTCGGAAGTGCTTCCGTTGCCGTTGCAATCCTCAGCCGGACCGGTTTGAGCCTCGGGGCCAACCATAGTAGTCGGATCCGTGGGTGTGCCCGCCGTGATGGGAGGGCCGGGGTCGGCCGGCGGATTCTGCGTCTGAGGATCGGTCAGAGTAGTATCAGCCTGTCCGGCGCCTTGAGGGTCGCGTTCGGGCGTAACAATCTTAGACTCGTCCTTAGTCGGGCCAGAAGGCCCGGGGGGTTCGGATTGCGGACTACCGGGACTACCGGAACTTCCCGGAGTGCCAGACTTCCATTTCCAGGTGTTGCCCTGGATAAAGTCAGTCCAAGCGGTGCGGGAGAAGTCGCCAGACGGGTCGCCAGCATCGTGCCAAGTGTTGAGGAAGGCCTGCTCCGAAGCGAAAATGTATTGTCCGCTCTTCGTCTTAAACGTGTAAAGCGGATTTTCATCGTCGTTGTCGGAGTTGGTCATGCCCTTAAGCTTGGCGTTGCTGTGATCGCCTTGAATCTCGTCAATCATGACGCGTTTCAAGGTGTAGCCAGGAGATTGCTCATAGCTGCCGCCCTCGATGCGAGAGTACCAAGCATCGGCCGTATTATTGGCGATGGCATCGTACTGCTCGGCAGAGAGGTTGCGCAGGAGATTGGCGTCCGTATTTTCGGCGGCGAGGCCGTTATACGTCTCCAAATCCATGAGCGAGCGCCAGGTCAGAATGGCCTCGGGGGAATCCATCATGGCGATAACCATGTTTTGGACCTGCTCTAGGAACGTGCTACCAGAAATCTGGACGCCAAACGAGTTGGCGGTGGATTTTTGGTCAAAGTTCGCAGAGTAAGGGTCGCGGGCAGGGTTATAGCCGCCGGAGTGATGGTATTTTACGAGAGTGCCAAACTGAGTGGTGACTGTACCGACCTCGGTAATAACGGTTTGAACCGGTTGGGTCGGAACAGCCGCTTGGGGTGTGGAATCTGCCGCAGGTGCGGCAACGTCTTGGTTCTTCCTGTGGAACAGGTCGAGGATAGACGTGCGGGCGGTAGCGAGACCAGGCTCGGCATCCGTGGCGGAACGGTGACCAAAATGGCCAACACAGAACCAAACCACGAAACCTAAGAGCGCAAGGACTACGATACCAATGAGGATAATTGCGAGAGTCTTAGCTTGCTTGTCAGAGATTTTCGCCATTTTCATCACCTTTTCCTTTCTTGGATTCTTTCGCGGCATCATATGCGGCGATGCGCTTTCGCATTTCTTCGATCTCTTCAGCTTCGTGATCCTCGTTTTTGAGGTCTTTGACGAGCTGATTGAGACGCTTGTTCTCTCGCTCAAGCTCCTCGAGACGGTCAGCTTCTTTGTAGCGAGCTTCGAGTTCTTCGAGACGCTTGAGTTCTTTTTCGTCTGTATAGTGTCTGAGCTTACGGGCTTTTTCTGCGGCTTCGGCTTTGTCGAGTTCTTTCTTGTGATTGTAATAATCACGATCGACAAGCCGGATAACTAGCTTAAAGATGCCATAAATGACGAAATACAGAAGAACTGGGGCTAGAAACTGTTTAAACACGTTTGACCAGTTAAGGCAAAAGAGAAACAGTGCCGGGGTAGCGATGTTGAGAGCCATGATGGATTGATAATGGCTGTCGTACGCAATGACTGCAACCATCATAACAACGATGATTATTGCGTTGATAAACAACAAGATCGTTCCGCAAGGCTGAACAGGCAGAAACTCTGTAAAGAGGAATCCCAGACCATAAATGCCCTGGAAGAACACATATAAGAGTTTCTTCTTTTCTCGCCCAAGAGTCGGTTCGAGACCTGGGCGTTTTTCTGGTTCGGCCGAGTCGTAAAGCGCGTCGACGTAGTCGCAATACGCCCCTACCAAAATCTGAT
>CAYUIH010000056.1:0-4198 GCA_964444775.1 uncultured Candidatus Saccharibacteria bacterium | reverse complement strand
GTTGAGGTCGGCTTGATCGACATCCTCGCCGGCGCCGGCTTGTTTCATTAATTCGCGGAAGGTCTTGCCGCGCTTTTTGCCGGAAGGCTGTTGTTGCTTGGCGATAACGAACTGAACGAAGGCGGCGAGGACGGCGAAGGCGAGCATGACGAGCTCGGACTTGTTATTAAACCCAGGACGGGCGTCGAGCGAGACGAGACCGAAGAGAGTGGGGTGGAAGTTGTAGGATGGCTCTGCGGTTTCTGTGGTTTCCGTGTTGTCTGTGTCTTTTGTGGTGGTATCGTATTCGGCTTTTTCGGCGAGATAGGCGTTTTGGAGATCGATGACATGGGCGATGTTACTACCGGCCGGCTTAACAACAGAGTAGGCACGAAGATCGAGGTTTGAATCGGCGGACGGCGGAGTGACCATGATACGGATGGCACCGAAGATGGCGATAAAAATCGGGAGCTGAATCAGAATAGTAAGGAAAGAGCGGAAGGGCTTAACATTGTACCGCTTGTATAAATCCATAGTTTGGAGCGACTCGAGCTGACGATTACCCTTGCAGTTCTTCTTTATCTCGGCGAGCTCCGGCTGGATTTGTTTCATCAGTTTAGTCTGGCGCAACTGAGAACGAGTGAGCGGATACATGCAGAGTTTGACGAGCACGACGAAGATGATAATAGCGAGACCAAAATCACCAACGTAGTTATAGATAAAGAAGAGGAGGTTCGTAATTGGGCGAATGATGAGAGTGTCTATCATGGCTTTTATTGTAGCACACTTTCTCCAGCAAGAGAACGGACGAGCTTCTCGAGGTCTTTATGAGACAGATCCTTGATTTTACGATCGAAGACGACAAAGATATAATCCCGAGGTTGTTTGAAGTTACCCAGGTTGAGCCGAATGAGCTCGTAGAGACGGCGGCGGACGCGATTGCGATCGACAGCGGATTTTAAGACTTTTTTGGAGACAACGACGGCGAAGCGGGTGTGGCCGCGAGAGTTGTCGGCGAAGACTAGAGAAAGGCCGGGGCGGCGGATGGTCTTCCCTTTTTTATAAGTGTATTTGACCCCGCCACGAGAGTGGAAGCGGTATTTGCTGGATAACATGCTATATATTATAACATGAAGCTCGCCTGCGGTCGACTGTCTGTTCTGGCACGCGATAACTATACTAAGTTAAACTTTCAATGGCATAATAATATGGGTATATTTAGTGGACTTTTCGTTCCGGACGATGACGGGGTTGAGCTTGCCGGAGAAGCCGAGGGTGACTTTTTCTTCTTCTAAGGCGTTTAGTGCGTCGATGAGGAAGCGGGAGTTGAGCGTTACGCGTTCGTCTTTAGTCACTTCGGTCGAGATTTCTGAAGAGTTTTCGCCAAACTCGTTAGCGACCGAGCCGACGGAAAATGTGCCGGTGCTGGTCTTGGCCTCTAACACAATCGAGCCGCCTACTTCGCGCGCAAATAGCGCGGCGAGCTTGGTCACCCTAATTAGCTCGTCTTTCTCAACAATAATGTTCGACTCGACATTCTGCGGAATCAGCTGGCGATAATCCGGGAAGCTCGCGTCGATTAGTTTAGAGGTGATTTCGATTTCGCCGAGGCGGAAACGGACTTGGGTCTCGTCGAAGAGAATTTCGACTTCTTCTACTTCGTCGCCAATCGAGCGGATTACCTCGGAGAGCGAGGAAGCCGGCACAATCGCCTTTACCTCAGAGGTAACGTGTTCCACAAACTTGCGCTCCGACAAACGATAGCCGTCAGTAGCGGCGATGTAGAGCGAGCCTTCGGCCGTGTTAAAGTAAACCCCAGTTAGCGCCGGGCGCGTTAGGTCGTTAGACGCGGCAGGCGCCACTTGCCCCACACCAACCTTAAACTCATCCACCCCCACTTTAAACCTTACGGCTCTTTCCTCGTCGATACCCGGTAGCTCTGGAAAATCGTCCGCCAAGGCGCCATTGAGTGTAGACTTATACCCGCCCGACTCAACATTAACCTTTAAATTATCCGTAGTGATTTTAACCACGTTCCCTTTAGGAAGGTTAGCGACAAACTCTGCGATTAAGCGAGCAGGAATAGTAATTACGCCATCCTTACTACTACTGACCGGCAAATAATCTACCACTGCCATGTCGAGGTTGGTGGTAGTGAGGCTTACTCTTCCTTCGTCTACTCGAATAAGGACATTGTTAAGAATAGGTAAGGTAGCCTTACTCCCTGCCGCTACGCGACTAACGACACTGAGAGCTTTGGCGAGTTTAGTTGAGTCGACTTCTAGTTCCATTTTAAGTCTCCTTTTTATATATTATTAGTTATTGTAATAGTAGGGTATGTGGAAAAGGCGAGGAAGGCGGGAAGAAATAGTTGAGTTCCCTGTTGGGAAAATCCACATTTAGTGGACAATAGCTGTTGTAAAAATGCGGAAAAGACGGAAAAAGTAGAAAGTTTTCCGCCGGCTAACTGGCCAAAAATCACAGAAAGGCGGTTTTTCGCAGGGTTTTGAACGAACAAATCATAGTGAAAAACACGAGGTTTTACACAGGGTTTTACGCAATTAGCCATAAATTGCCTCCTTGATTTGTTCGATTTGGTCGCGGAGCATAAAGTCGGTCTTACTATCGGTCTCGATTTTTTTGATGCCGTTCATGACGGTAGTATGGTCCTTTACGCCGACCTCGGGGGCGATCTTCGTGGTGGACATCCCGAGCTCTTTAGACAGGAGATACATGGCGACCTGGCGGGCGGTCTTAATGTTGCTCACCCGGCTCTTACCCGTCATCTCAACTACGGTGAGATTATAGTATTTAGCGACTTTTTCGACTACCTGGCGGGCGGTGACGTTGCGGCGGCGCTGAACCACGGAGCCAGAAACATACCCCTCATTAATTAGCTCGAGCGGGGAGAGGCCGCGGATTTCGCTCGTTACCATGATTTTTTGGAACTCTCCCTCTAGGTCGCGGATGTTAGTTTTAACATTTTCGGCGATAAACTCAATCGCGGCGTCTTCGATTTCTTGGCCCATAAACTCCGCCTTGGCTTTTAAAATCGCACAGCGATCCTCAAACCCCGGGAACTGTAAATCATAGGCGCCAGCCCAGGTTAAGCGGGAGGAGAGGCGGGCATCTAAGGTTTTAATTTGATCAGGGAGGCGGTCGCTGGTGACGATGATTTGTTTATTGGCTTGATGGAGGTCGTTGAAGATGTTGAAGAATTCCGCCTGAGACTGATCCTTACCGATAATCATCTGGAAATCGTCAACGATGAGGACGTCGAGTTTGCGATATTTATTGACAAATTCCTCTCCCTTGCCGGCACGGATGGAGTTAATAAAGTCGGCGTAGAAATGATTCATGGGGATATAGAGGACGCGACACTTCGGGTCTCGCTCCAAGATAGCGTTGCCGATACCCTGGACAAGGTGGGTCTTACCCAGGCCTGGCCCGCCATACAGGAAGAACGGATTGTATTTTCCGCCAGGGTTTTTGACGATTAGCTTAGCGACGCCAGCCGCGAGGTCGTTATTACTGCCTACTACAAAGTTATCGAGGGTATATTTAGAGTTAAGGCCGGTAGAGAAAGTTTTGGGCAGGCGCGGCGTGAGATGCTCGGTAAGGTCGCGGACGGAAGAAGCACGGTCGGCACCGCCGAGACGGAGACCTTCGTCGTTTCTTACTTCGCGGGAACGAACCTTAGTTTTCCCGCTAGATTTAACTGTAAAATCGATCGACTTAAGGGAGATTTTGTTGTGTTTAAAAGCGTCGAGAAGCATTCCGACATATTTCGTCTCGAGCTGTTTGGTGACGAAGACATTAGGGGCGCCAATGGTGGCGACGCCAGCGTCTTTATCTAAGCTGACTAGCTCGACATCTTTAAACCACGTCTTAAACGACGCCTCGCTTACTTCGCGCTGGATTTCGGCTAGTACATTCTGAAACACATCAAACACTGGTTCGACCTCCTTAACTTTCTCTATTATAACAGACCTTGGAGAGTTTTCCACAGGTTTTGTGAGAAGATTTTTATATTTTATAATATGGATTTTTCTAACAGAGGTGAGAGTTTTCCACTTTTGGGCGCGCAACCTGTTTTAGTGTGGAAAACTCCTTGATTTTGGTGGAAAACTGCGATATAATATGAGCAATCTTTGCAACTAATATATAATATATAGGATTTGATTTTATGCCGAAACGTACTTATCAGCCACACAAGCGC
>CAYUIH010000055.1:0-4229 GCA_964444775.1 uncultured Candidatus Saccharibacteria bacterium | reverse complement strand
ATCAGTTCTGGCTCAACCAGCCTGATTCGTCCGTTGAATATCTCCTAAAAATCTACACGCTTCTAGATAAGCCAGAGCTAGAAAAAATCCTCGCCGACCACGCCAAGGCTCTCGAGAAGCGTCTTGCTCAGCGTGCCCTCGCTTATGGCGCTACTTCCGTTGTCCATGGCGAAGCTGCCGCTAAGGCTGTTGAGAAGTTGACCGACGCGGTTTTTGATAAAAATGCCGACTTTTCTAAGTTTACCGCCGCTGATTATAAAGAATTCGCCGCTTTCTTGCCGAGCGCTCCTCAAGGTAGTGCGGCGCTCGATGCACTTGTTTCTTCTGGTCTTGCTACGTCTAAAACCGACGCGCGTAACGCACTAAAGAACAATTCAATTTCCTTTAACGGTCAAAAACTTTCCGCCAACGACGAGGCGCAGGCTCTCTCCGCGGGTATTTTGAAGCGCGGGAAAAATAAGCTCGCCGTAGTTTTCTAGGCAAAAACTTGTTATATAAAACCCCCCGAAAAACAATAATTAGCTATGTAGTTTGGCGGCGGCAGGCAGAGTGGCGCCTTTTAGTAAAGTCTCAAGATCTTTTTCTTCAAGCGTTTCTTGCTCGAGCAAAGCGTTGGCGAGCGTGTCAAGAATCTTTATGTTAGCCTTCAGCACGGCCTCGGCGCGAGCGGCGGCTTCGTCGGAGAGAGTTTTGATTTCTATATCAATTAGTTCGGCGGTCTTTTCAGAATACGGCTTTCCGGTTTGAATAGTATAATAACCAGTATTCGCACCGTCTGGAAAAACGAGGTTGCGGGTTTTAGCTCCCATACCTTCGTCGACGACCATTTCTCTCGCCAAACTGGCCACATTAGCCAAGTCAGAAGCGGCGCCAGTCGTAATTGCTTCGGAGCCAAAAACGAGTTTTTCGGCGATGCGGCCGCCCATGGCGCGCGCAAGAATATCTTTAAGCTCATAGATTGATTTGTAGCTACGGTCTTCAGGCGGGAGGAACCAAGTGACGCCGCCAGTGCGACCGCGCGGGATAATTGTGACTTTGTGCACTGGATCAGAATCTGGCAGAACATGACCAACGACCGCATGACCAGCTTCGTGGTAGGCCGTCACCTTACGCTCATGATCGTTCATAACCTTAGACTTACGCTCCGGGCCAATCGCAACGCGTTCAAACGCCTCCGTTAAGTCAGAATTAGTGATTTCTTTATGCCCAAACCGCGCCGCGGTAATAGCCGCCTCGTTCGCGATGTTGGCTAAATCGGCGCCGGACGACCCGGCGGTTTTTGCGGCGAGCGACTCAAGGTCGACCGATGCGTCGGTCGGTTTATTCTTAAAATGCACTTTTAGAATATCTAAACGATCCTTGCGCTCGGGGAGAGCCACGTTAACATGGCGGTCAAACCGACCTGGGCGAAGAAGCGCTTTATCGAGCATATCCACGCGGTTGGTTGCAGCAATAACGATAATGCGAGCATCGTTATCGAAGCCGTCCATCTCAACTAGAATTTGGTTTAAAGTTTGCTCGTCTTCGCGGCCCGCGCCACCTCGCGCATCGCGTTTGTGCGCGACGGCATCAATTTCGTCAATGAAGATAATTGACGGGGCGTTTTTCTTAGCCTTAGCAAAGAGGTCGCGTACGCGAGAAGCGCCCACGCCAACGAACATCTCGGCAAATTCTGAGCCAGAAATTGAATAAAACGGCACATCAGCTTCGCCAGCTACGGCGCGCGCCATGAGCGTCTTACCCGTCCCTGGGTCGCCCGCAAGCAATACGCCGCGTGGAATCTTCGCTCCGAGAGAAGAATACTTTTTGGGATGCTTAAGAAAATCAACAATTTCCGCTAAATCCTGTTTAGCAGACTCGTTTCCGGCAACGTCTTTAAACGTAACTTTTTTATTGTCCGGCCCATAAAGGCGCGCCTTCGCCTTACCAAACCCGATATTTTGGCTGGTCATAGACTGCGCCTGGCGCATCATATAAGAGAAGAAAAGCACCAAAGCAAGAACCGGAAGCACCACTAGTGCAACGTCAAAGATTACTCCCCAAGTATCAGTCGCTTCAACATATTCAATCACTGGATAAGTGGTTCTACAGGCAGCTTTTTCCGTGGCATCTTCTAGCTCACTACAATAGTCAGTTAAGCCTTGTTCGTAAAGAGTACCCGAAGCGTCCTTGCGAGATTTCTCTGTTGGATAATCTTTTCCTTTCAAAGTGATTTTTAGCTCTTGGCCGGACACGGTAATTTTGGCGATATCGCCCTCTGGATTGTTGGCGCGCGAAATAACGCTAGAAAGCGGCACCGTCTCCAGTTGATACGAGCCAGTCCCGAGAGAGTTGAACATGGCCGAACAAACGAGTATTACTAGTAAAAAGAAGATAAAACTGCGTAAATAATTAGAAAAACCCGCCGGTTTAGGTTTATTCTTTGGAGTTTTTTGAGTGACGTTAGATTTTGGCATAGTTTTATTGTAGCACAAAAGTTTTATAATAGGATACATGAGAAGGAAAATCCGGCTCGCCGACATCGTTATTGCGGGATGCATAGCGATTATTTTGTGGACTATTGGCAGCGTGACGGTAAAAGTATTTTGGCGAGGCGAAGAAATCGAGCGCACAAAAGCAGAGCCTAAAGGCTTAGCCTTAACGGCGCGTAATAAATTCTCGGCTGCGCTAGAACGAAGTCTAGGAGATGGCAGAGAAAAACGGCTCGGGGCAGCATATTTATTGGGAGAAAAGGACGGTTTGGACAAGGAAACTACAGAGATGTTGCGCGCGGTAGGTTTGAGTCACATCGTAGTCGCGAGCGGCACACACCTCGGCATAATTGTCGGTTTTTTCCGAAAGCGGTTTGGAAAAATCTCACGTTTTGCTGGGATGTTTTTTAGCTTTATTTTTATATTACTATTTGGCGAGTTGATTGGCTGGACGGCATCAATTACGCGCGCAGCGATTGTGGCGATTATTGGAATTCTTGCGTGGTATAACGGATGCGAAACTATACCGTGGCGGTTGATTGTTATTGCCATGGCCATTACGCTTTTAATTAATCCGATGTATTTAGCCGACTTAGGGTGGCTGTTGTCGTTTGCTTCTTTTTCTGGAATTATGATTCTTGCGCCAAGGATACGGATTTTCTTCTATGGTGATCCGTCTACAGAGGAGGACGAGAAAACCGACGACGCAATTCCCGGCGAACTCCAAACGCAAAAATCTATGGTTATTGCGGAGGTCGTTATTAGCTCTGTTGCGGCAACAGCTATGTGCGCCCCGATCTTATTATATTTCTTCGGTAATTTGTCGCTGATTTCCATCGTAGCAAACGTGATGATTCTCCCGACAATCCCGCTCGCTATGGGGCTAGCATTCCTTTCTGGGCTTGCCGGGTTTTTGCCTTTTGGTTTTTTGGCAAGTTTTATCGGAGAAATTACTAAGGTACTTTTGGATTATCATCTTGTCGTGATAGAATTTTTTTCTAAACAAACTGTGTTTTTAGTCGAAATCCCAACCAAAAATGCGCTTGTTTTTCTGCTTTATATCCCAATTTTGCTCCCGTTTATCATTGGCGAGATTGTAAACGCGCGGCGAGACCGCAAGCGTATCCGTCAATTCCATGCTAAGCCAGAGCGGTATTTAAGGTTTAAGGATAGCGACATAAATGCCAAAAACGTTTGGCTCGGAGGCATTCGTCGGCGTCGCAAAAGGCAAAAAATCAGCCAGAATACCTAAATTATTCTGCTCTCCACTCGATATGAGCGAGAACTTTCGATTCTAAAAGTTGTCTAACGCGCACGCGTGCTAAGTCGGATACTAATATGGGGTTTGTCATTTAAGTATTCCTCATTTACTTATGCTTATATTATATGCATAATTATTTTATAAGACAAGTAGTCCTGTCCCAAAAACCACCACAAACCCCAAATCTCCCACACTCAAAATATGCTATACTAGACACATGAAGAAGCTCAAGTTCAAATCCGTCGTCGCCCTCGCCAACGCCAAGCTCAGCGTCAAATCCGCCGCCATCCTCCTCGCTTCCTCCACTCTCGTCTCCGCCCTCCTGGGCATCTTCCGCGACCGCCTCCTAAACTCTTATTACCTCAAAACCTACCCCACCGGAATCGACGCCTACACCGCCGCCTTCACAATCCCCGACTTTATGTTCTTCATTCTCACCTCTGGCGCCCTCGCCGTCTCCTTCATCCCCGTCTTCAATGAACGCCTCATGAAAGGCA
>CAYUIH010000054.1:0-4251 GCA_964444775.1 uncultured Candidatus Saccharibacteria bacterium | reverse complement strand
CATAAAGAATATTGTTAAATAAACGCCGAATGCTGCGTTTGGACTTGTCATTCTAACAAGAAGTAGACTTTGCTGGGCTTTATACTATCGACTCTCAAACCGTCTTAGTCGCCCCCACTTGGCTTATCTTGCTTGTCTTCTTGTTTATTGTGGGGCTGTTTTATTGGCTTATCGATCACCTACGTTTTTATCGCCGCTCCTCTAGAAAATCCACGAAAAAAGTCGCAGAAAGGTCTTGACTTAGAAAAACCTTAAGCGTATAATTAAAGATACAATAAGGTCATATAAAAAAACAAAAATTAACACACAAAAAGGAAAAATAAAAATGGTTAATTCCAAAAAAGTTATTGCCGGTCTTGGTGTAGTTGCTGGACTTGGTGTGGCGATGCTCCCGTTGACGACGTTCGCTACGGACGCTACTAGAAGCGGTGATGTCTATACCGGTACTGACGCTGGCCACGTCGTGCGTGTTGGTGTCGCCGATAAACTCTCTATTACCGTCACAGAAGATTATGCCTCAGCTGGCCGTGGTAGTGACTCTACTGGCTATTATATCGCCGTCAACCAAGGTCAAACTAATGCAAACACTCTTACGCATTCTATCGTCATTGATGGTACTACTAAAGCAGACTATACCCTGCAAATGTATGCTGACCATGATACATTGGATCACGCTAGCGGTTCTGACACCTTTGCTACCACCGACGGCACGAAGAGCACGCTCGAAAAAGGTACTTGGGGTTTCCAGATGACCGGCATCGAGACTAAAACTAACGGCGATTTCCCGACCAGCCACAGCTTCGGTGAAACATGGCAAAAGATTGGCTTAAGCACTACTCCTACGACGATTCACGCCAAGGGCGCAGACCGCACCCAGAGCTACTCTGGCGACCGCGCCGAACAATATGTTCTTCAATACGGTGCCGCCGCTAAAGACGATCAACTCGCCGGTGTCTATACTGCTACGGTGACCTACGTGGTTTCCGCAAATGCCACACTCTAATCTAAGTTAGGAAACGAAACAACCGCGAATTTCGCGGTTGTTTTTTTATTCTCGCTCATATATAATATATCGTAGAAAAATTAGGAGGTATATTTTGAAAAACTTTAGGAAATTTGTCTCTGTACTTATTGCTCTTTGTCTTGGCTCTGTCTGTTTTGTCACTAGAGATGTTTTCGCCGCAGAAAACACCGGTCTTGCCGGTCTTAGCATCTCCCCAACGATTCAGCGCAGTGGCAACCTTGAGCCGGGCGCAACATACACCAACCGTCTTTTGATCGAAAATAATGGCGAAAAACCTTTCGATTTCCGCATGACAGCAGAGCCATATTCGGTAGAAAACATCACTTATGCGCCGATTTACTCCGTTAAAAACGCCTTTACTCAAATTGTTAACTGGATCGCCTTCAACGACTATAAGTCTCACCTCGAACCGGGCGAGTCCTCCGAGGTAGTCTATACTGTTAACGTCCCAGAAGACGTACCCGGCGGCGGTCAATACGCAATTATCTTTGCCGAAACCGACAACTTATCCAACTCCGATGAAAGCATCAAAACCACAGCCAAAGCTGGCACAATCTTGGTCGCTCGTATTAACGGCGATACCCGCCTCACCGGAGAAATCAAGAAAACTTCTATTCCTATGTTTCTCCTCGCTCCGCCCGTCTCCGCTACGGCCATGTTTGAAAACTCCGGCAACGTCGACGCTGACGCACGCATGACGCTAAAAATTGAGAAATATATCACCGGCGAGCTAATCTACGACGGCTCCGCCGACCCGCTAGAAAAAACTATTCTCCCCGACACCACGCGTGAGCTCACCGTTTCTTGGGCTAACGTTCCGCGCCTCGGGATTCTTAAGGTTACGCTCAACACCGAATTTATGGGCGACGCCGAAGTTAAAACCCGCATCGTCCTCGTCTGCCCGATTTGGTTTATGGCGCTTATTGTTCTGATTATTCTCGTTATTATCGCACGCATCCTCGCTCGCAAACGCGAAGACGCTCGCACTCGGGCCAACTCGCGTAACGCCGCTGGGAGTTCACAAAAGTTTAACCTTTAGGAGACTTATGTCGCAACTTTCCTCGTCCTTCAAACTAAAAACCCTGCTTATCGCCCTCGTCACTATCTTTACGCTCGCCGCGTTTCGCTCCGAGGCCATCTTTGCTGCTGGTGCCGTCATGAAAATCTCCCCCGTCGCCAACGCCATCAACATCAAGCCCGGCGACGTCCAAAACTATCAATTTACCCTCGAGAACACTGGCGCTAACGATTTTAAGTTTAAACTCTATACCGCGCCTTATAATGTCATCAACGAAGAATACGATGTTGACTTCTCTAAAGAGACCCAGTTTAACCAAATCACCCGCTGGATTACCTTCCAAGAAGATTCTGGCGCTTTCTCCGCCGAGCCAACTTACGAGCTCAAGGCGGGCGAGAAAAGGACCATTATCTATCGCGTCACCGTCCCGGACGACATTCCGGACGGCGGTCAATACTGCCTTATCTTCGCCGAGTCTATCAACGACAGCAGCACAGAAACCGGTACAGTCTCCGCTGGTCTCGGCTCCGTTTCTCGCGTTTCGCTGATTATTCTCGGCCACGGCGACGGAGAAACTAAAGACATCGCCGAGATTACCGACTTTTCGCTCACCGGCGTCTTTTCTTCCCACGATATCGACGCCACCGCTAAGGTTAAAAACTCCGGTAACACCGACTTTCTCGCGGTTTATAGCCTCGCCGTCGAGTCCATCTTTGGTACCACCCTCTATTCTTCCAGCGACAACTTCGTCGTCCTCCCCTCGACAGAGCGCCGCTTCTCTACCTCTTGGGCCGAGGCGCCGCTGTTTGGAATTTTTAAGGTCAGATTTGCCGTCACTGCGATTGACGATTCTCGCGAAGATTCCCACGTAATTCTTATTATGCCCGCCTTTATGATCGTCATACTGCTTTTGCTATTGACAAGCATAATTGTATGGGGTATAATCCTCTTAAGGAAACGTAAAGAGCGTTCCTCTCGGCTTGTAGTGTAGAGTAGCCGAGGAGCCAGGACGCTACTGCGAGACCGAAATAAAAACTAAACATAAAAAGCGAGTGTAGAGTTATGCGAAAAAAGCTTTTAGGGCGTATTTGTCTGGCGTTTGTTGCGCTGATGACAATTTTTGCCTACCATTTACCATCCCCCGCCTTCGCGGCGAGCGATGCTCATACCGACGTAATCCGGGTGACGGTTTACGACCAATATCCGGCGATTCATTTTACGTCGCCCGAAGACGGCCATGTCCAGTCTTCGCCCTTTTTCCAATTTAATTTTGACTACGAGAACTCCACTCTCGTTAAGGTGACGCTAGAATATGATGCCACCGACGAAGACACCGGAGAAGTCGTGCATAAGGCTATCCCGCTCAAGGAATATACTCCAGACAATCTCGACCCAACCTTTAACTACGCCTCGGGCAGCCAAGAATATGATATTAACCTAGCCACCTGTAAGATTGGTATCGACGAAGACGAGTTTAACATCCCGGGCTGCGTCAGCACCCGCACCGGCGGCCTCCGCCTCCTCTCCTTTACTCCGCCGTCCGACAACGATAAGTTAGTTTATAACGAATATATCCTCCACGTTGAGAGCTTTAGCCCTATCGGCTACGACGAAGACAGTATTAGATTCTACTATGTCCCGGCCTATCTCGTCCAAACCGGCGCCGACCCCACTAACAACGATCCAGAAGTTGACGTAATTTATGATAAAGATGTCGCTAAGCTCGGCCTAGAGTTCTATGATTTAAACGGCAACAAGATTTCTGACGAACCGATTTATCTCAGCAACGAAGACCAAGAAGACTTTGCCGCCGGCTCTCAACATCTCACTCTGCCTTTCGGCAGCTACGGCCTCGCCAGTGGGGAATACTATGTTAAAATTCTTTCCTACGACCAAGACGACGAAATCATGGACTCTCCCTACGATATGTTCCTCGTCACTTACACTGCTCCAGCCGCTCCTGACATTCCGGACACTGGTCGCTTCCTCGGCAACCTCAACATCGCCGAAAGTGACTATGTGATTACCGCGTTGATTGCCTTCTCTGGCGCCATCTTTGTCGCCTTCCTCCTCCTCGGCCACAAGAAGAAGGATTATCGTAAGAATCTCCGCCGCCGCTAATTTAAATAACTAGCATAACTCTACCAAACGGGCGCACCTAACTGCGAGGGCGCCCGTTTTTACATACTCCGGGCTAAAGTCAAGCATT
>CAYUIH010000053.1:0-4304 GCA_964444775.1 uncultured Candidatus Saccharibacteria bacterium | reverse complement strand
GACAAAATATCGGTAATATCATCGCTAGCTTCAATATAAATAGTTTCTTTGTTCATATAAAATAAATATAGCACATTTTTTAATGCTTGTGTTAAAATAAATGTAATGAGCTTGCTAAATTTAGCTAAATTAAAGCTCCCTTCGCCTACGCCGGCGCCTTTGCCGGGTGCGGGTGCTGTGGTGGCTACAAAAACGCCGCTCCCTAGACAACAGGATTCGGCGGCTTTGGCTGAGCTTGCTTTGCGTACGATTCGCGATGGCGTGATTATTATCGATAAAGATTGCGTGGTGCGCTATATAAACCTCGCCGCGACGTTCTTAACCGGGCTAGACCGGCCAGAAAATGCCCTGGGTCTAGATTTTTTGCTAATTATGAAGTTAGAGACGGCCGACGGGACAAAAGTCGCCGACGAAGCGAATGAACTGCTCCAAGCTGCCCGCTCAAACCAAGCGTTTGCCTCGCGCAAGTATGTCTTAGTGGCGGAAAAGATTGACCGAAAGACGCCGGTGGCCGTGTCGCTGACCCCTTCGGGCGACGCGAAGTCCGACCGAATTATCACCTTCCGCGATATTTCCGAGGAGCTGAAAGAAGAAGGGTCGCAGATGGAGTTTATCTCAACGGCGAGCCACGAGATGCGGACGCCAGTGGCTTCGATTGAAGGCTATCTTGGACTGGCGCTAAACCCCCAGACAGCCACGATTGATTCGCGCGCGCGCCAATACCTCGAGTCGGCACATAGCGCGTCGCAGAGGCTAGGGAACTTGTTTAAAGATTTGCTTGACGTGACAAAGCTTGAAGATCATCGACTAAAGGTCCGGCCGGTGCCGGTGGAGTTGACTGGATTCGTAAAGAAATTTGCCGACGAATATCTCCCGAAGTTTAGCGAGAAACGAATTTCTTATAGTTTTGGCGCGGGAGCAAACGTAGACAAGCGCTATTTGGGTCGGGTGGTCTCGCAGATGGTTTATACCTCGGTAGATGTAGATTTCTTAGGCGAGATTTTAGCGAACTTAATCGAAAACGCCATTAAATATACTCCCGAAGGCGGGGCGGTGTGGATTAGTGTACAGGGCGACGGCGACCGCGCGCTGATAAACGTGACCGACTCGGGGATTGGTATCTCGGCAGAAGATTTGCAACACATTTTCCAGAAGTTTTATCGTGCCGACAACTCTCAAACGAGGACAGTTGGGGGGACGGGCTTAGGGCTTTATCTCGTAAAACAGCGCGTAGAGGCCATGGGCGGGAAGGTTTGGGCGGAGAGTGCGTTTGGCGAGGGTTCGACGTTCTATGTAAGCTTGCCGCGAATTACGGCAGACGAATATGAGAAGCGTCAAATCGCCATCAAGAACGAAGAAGCCGTGCGAGCGTTCCAGGAAACGGCACTTAACTCTAACATATTAACCAACGCGGCGCATATTTCTCAAGCGCAACCGCCGGTGTTCGGTCAGCCAGTCGCGGCAGTAGGCACGGCGCCGGCGATGATGCCGACACAGCCAGCGCAACAACCAGTAGCGATGCCGGCCGCCCCGGCGCCAATGCTGGCGCCAGCCACGCCAGTGGCACCAGAAGTGCCTCAGATGCCGCCCGTACAAGTTCCGCCTCAACAAGCGGCGTCGCCCGCCCCTGTACAAGCCAACGCAAATGGAATATAATTAAGTAAACGGAGGATATTATCATGACAAAAATAATGGTGGTCGAGGACGACCAAAGCCTGAGAGAAATATATTCGATTCGCTTAACCGCGGAAGGCTACGAAATCGTATCCGCAGGCGACGGCGAAGAAGCCCTCGCGATGGCGGTGAAAGAACGGCCAGATTTGATTTTGTCAGATGTGATGATGCCGAAGATTTCTGGGTTTGATATGCTCGACATTTTGCGCTCAACCCCAGAGACAAAAGATATTAAAGTAATCATGATGACCGCGCTTTCGAGCGACGACCAACGAAAACGAGGTGAAGGCCTGGGGGCTGACCGTTATCTAGTTAAGTCCCAGGTAGGGATCGAAGATGTAATTACGGCCGTGAAAGAAGTGCTCGCTGGTGGCGGAAAGACCGCCGCGCCGACGCCCGATGCGCCAGCTACACCGGCCGCCCCGGCTCCAACGCCGGCCGCGCCAGAAGCGCCAGCGCCCGCTCCGGCCGCGCCAGAAGTGCCAGTTACCCAGCCGGTTCCGGCTTCCGCCCCAGCCGCGCCAGAAGCCCCCGCCGTCGAACCAGCGCCAGCCGCTGAGCCTGCTCCGGCGCCCGCTCCTGCTACGCCCGTTGCCCCGGTGTCAATCGCCCCCGTTCAAGGAGAACCAAATGCCCAACCAACCCCACAACCTGCTGAGCCAGCCGCTTCCGCCGAACCAGCCAGCCCCGTCGCTCCGGCTCAATAAGTTTCTCGCAGAACGGCTAGGGATTTCTCGCCGCGAGGCCGACGACCTAATTGCGGCGGGAAGGGTTTTGGTGGACGGAAAACCAGCGGTGCTTGGCGCGCGCGTGATGCCCGAGATGAAGGTTTGCCTCGGCGACGAGGTAATTCCCTTTAAAAACGCCTATAAATATCTCGCGATGAACAAGCCGGTGGGATATGTTTGCTCGCGCAAGCGCCAAGGCGAGACGCCGACGATTTATGAACTACTGCCTGAAAAATATCAAAGCCTAAAGACCGTGGGGCGGCTAGATAAAGATTCGTCTGGGCTAATTTTATTCACCAACGATGGCGACTTTGCTTATCAAATGACCCACCCGAAGTTTGCGAAGTTTAAGGTTTATCATGTAGAGCTCGACCGCGACCTAGCCCCGCTCCATCAACAAGAAATCGCCGACTTTGGCGTGAGATTGCCCGACGGCATATCGAAGCTTGGCCTGGCGAGGCTAGACGAGAAATCGCGGAAAAAGTTTGAGGTGACGATGAGCGAGGGGCGGAATCGGCAGATTCGGCGAACGTTTGAGGCGCTTGGCTATAGCGTGCGGAAGCTCCACCGAATGCAGTTTGGAAAGTATGTTCTGAGCGGGTTAAAACCTGGCGAATTTACAGAGGTAGAGGCGTAATTTTGGCGGAAGTTTTATGCGCGCTGAAAAGAGCGCGTTTTTAGTGGGAAAGCAAACGGGAGAGTTTGGCACGAAGAGAATTTTGGTTCGGGCTAGCGAGGAGAGTGTCGACGGCGACGCGGAGCAGACCGAGGGCGGTGATAAAGGAGCCGTCGAGCGCAAGCGAATCGTCAGAGCCGGCGTCGGGCAGGATAAAATCGGGGAGCGAATAAGGATCAAGGAGATGGACAAGCGGGCGGCGATCAAACGGCAAGCCGGCATACCAGTCGGAGGTGGCAAGAAGCTCCTCGAGCGGAAGGAGGCTAGAGCTGCCACCGGAGAGGAAAATGTCGGCCGGGAGCGGCGAGACGTTCTTAAACTCCTCGAGAGCGAGCTGGACGCCAGCCAGCCAAACGGCAAGGCTGCGGTTGAGCGCGCCGGTGGTCTTAGAAATGATAGTGTCGCTTAAAATATCTTCGTCTTCGAGGTGAATCTTGTATTTTTCAGCAGTCTCGGGACGAACGCCGAGAGATTCGGAGATTTGGCGAGTAAAGCTAGCGCCGGCGATGTTGAACATGCGCGTACCACAAACGCCGCCAGAATCAACAACGGCGATGTCGGTCGTCCCGCCGCCAACATCAATAAGAACGGCGGAAAAATCTACATCAACTTCGTCGCCGAGGCAGGCGCGACAGATAGCAAACGGCTCCACCACAACGGCAAGCAAATCAAGCTCAAGCTCAACGCAGACTTTCTCGATAGCAGAGACGGCAATAGCCGGAGCGAAGGCGGTATAATACTCAATTAAAACTTCGGCACCCTTAAACCCAACGGGATTGTTGATTTTATA
Source organism: uncultured Candidatus Saccharibacteria bacterium (assembly GCA_964444775.1). GTDB lineage: Bacteria > Patescibacteriota > Saccharimonadia > Saccharimonadales > Saccharimonadaceae > Nanosyncoccus. The sequence goes on along the minus strand of CAYUIH010000053.1, from coordinate 436 downwards.
TCCGTCGATGGAGAGCGAGACGAGAGCAGAGTTGACCAGAGAAAGGTCAACCTCGGGGTTGTCAGTTTCGAGAGAAAGCTCGTCGCGAACTTTAGACTCGGCGCGAGACTCGATACGCTCCAAAAGCTCGCGAAGCTCAGAGTCAGTGATGGGCTTGTGTGGGGTGTCGCGGCGATAGCGGATGGTAGTGGTGTGGCCCTTAACTAGCTCGCCGGAGATGCCCACGACGACGGTCTTAGCGCGCTCGCCGGTTTTAGCCTCGAGCTCAGAGAGAGCTTCTTCGCAGGAGGCGACTACGCCGGGGATGTCGGAGATGGCGCCGCCGGACATATTGCCGGGGGCTTGGCGGGATTTAGAAAAGCCAAGCACCTTAAGCCGGCCTGACTTAAGCGAATCTTTAAACTTAACGGACTTCTCGGGATGGTCGGGGTTGATT
>CAYUIH010000052.1:0-4386 GCA_964444775.1 uncultured Candidatus Saccharibacteria bacterium | reverse complement strand
TATCATTCACCGATCTCGATGAGCGGTCTGGTATACTACACCACTCTGATTGATGTCCGTGGTCGTGGGGGTCGCCAGGGCGACCCTGGCACGACTCAATTCTTCGTCTCCTGCGAAGATGATTTGATGCGTATCTTCCAGGGCGAACGTGTCGCCAGCCTCATGACCAAACTCGGCGTCGACGAAGACACCCCTATCCAAACCAAGTCTATCTCCAAGACCCTCGAAAACGCCCAGAAAAAAATCGAAGGGTTCAACTTCGACTCCCGTAAAAACGTCGTCCAATACGACAACGTCATCAACCGCCACCGTAAAGTCGTCTACGGCATACGCCGCAAGATTCTCGAGGGAGAAGACATCACGCCCGAGATTAACCGCCTCATTCGCGAAGAAGTCGCCGAGCTCACCATGTTTAGCTCCCGCGTCGACAAAAAGTTCGCCGAAAAGTTCCTTGCCGTCTTCAATACCATCGACGAAGACTTAGTTAAAGAAATCGGCCTCCTCCGCAAAGAAAAGGATCGCGCTCATCTCGCTCGCGTCGCCGTCGAAGAGGCTTATGCCGCCAAAGAACAAGAAATCGGTAGCGAGCTCATGCGCAAGCTCGAGCGCGACGTCTATCTCCGTGTTCTCGATGTCCTCTGGATGCAACATCTCGAAAATATGCAACACCTCCGCGAGGGTATCCACTGGCGTTCCGTCGGCCAACGCGACCCGCTGGTCGAATATCGCTCCGAGTCTCAAAAGCTCTTCGACGGTCTCGAACGCAATCTCCGCGAAGAAGTCTTAAAGGTTCTCTTAAACCTCACCAAACAAGAAGCCAACGACAAGGATAATACAGACGACGAATACGATTCCGAGCTAACCAAGATGGCCGGAAAGGGTAATGAAAAGGGCGTCAACGAAATCTCCTCTGGCGATAAAAATCTCGATTCCGAGTTTAAAAAAGACGTAAACGGCAACCCCGTCAAGAAGCCTTCTGGCGCCAACACTAATTTAAACACAAAGCGCAACGCCAACAAAAAGAAGCGTAAACAGCAACGTAAGAATAAAAAACGCCGCTAAGGATTGTCGTGCGTCATTCCGTCGAAGAAGTCCGGCTAAAAAACGGCGCCCGGGGGCTACTCATCAACGTCCCCGGCGCCAGCGTCATGTCCACCCGCGTCCAATTCCGCGGGGGACTTCGCTACGCTAAAAAGCCCGAGATTTTTGAAATCGCCCACGTTGTCGAGCATCTCTCCTTTGGCGCCAACTCTAAATATAAGTCCGAATCTGCCTATGAGTCGGAGTTTACTAAAAACGGCGCCTACCACAACGCCTGGACGTCCGACCTCTCCATTGTCTACGAGACTGAGTGTGCTGATTTCGAGTGGGAGCGTATTCTCGATTTAAAGCGCCTAGCTATCTGCGAGCCACGCTTTAACGACCTTGAATTAAAGTCCGAGAAGGGTACAGTTAAATCCGAGCTTTCCGGCTATCTCAACGATTATAATCGTCTCCTCTGGCCGCGTCTTCAACAGTCTATCGGCGAAAATGTCGAGAACCTCCAGGAGCGTCTTCGTACCCTCCCCAACATCGAGCTCAAGGATATTCGCGAACATTATCGCCGCACTCACACCGCTGGCAATATGCGCTTCGTTATCGCCGGCGATCTCGGCTTTCGCCGCCGCCGCAAGCTCCTCAAGTCCATCAACAGCTGGAATCTTAAAGACGGCGAACGTCTCGATACGCCGCCCGACGAGCTCCACGCTGGCGACCCGACTCTTATCCGTCGCAAAGATGCCTCAAACCTCACCTTCGGCTTTTCTTTCGTCACCCCTCGCCGCCTCGACGCTTCCTGTACTATCGCCATGTCCTGTCTTAACCACATTTTAACCGGCACAATGTCCTCACGCATCTTCGGCGAAGCCCGCCACCGCGGCATCGTCTATAGTATCGGCTCCTCTCTCAATCTCGACGAGTCCAAGTCTAGCTGGGATTTTGACGGGGAAGTAGAGAAAGAACATGCCCTCGAGCTGTTCGATTTAATCCACGATGAACTCTTACGAGTTTTAAACGGCGAAATCGAAGATTCTGATTTAGAGGCCGCCAAGAGCTATTGTCTCGGCCGCTTCCAAATGGCCGCCCAAACCGTCGGCCAAATCGCCGATTTCTACGCCGAAGAATACTTTAAGTCCGACGAGATAGAGAATTACGGCAAAATTCCCGACATCGTCCGCACCGTCGACAAAACCGAAATCATCGAGCTCGCCCGCGAACTCATCGACTCCAACATCTCCTCTCTCGTCGCCGTCGGCTCTTGCGATAAATCTCTCGTCCTCACCCTCTCATCCCGTTTGAAGTTCTAGCGTTCCTTTGTTATACTTATTTTATGAACATCTTGATTCTTGGCCGCGGACTAGAGGGGCAGTCGGCAGAAAACTACTTTAAGCACGAACCAACTCGCGCCGAACACGCGACGGTTGAAGTGTGGAATAACTTTAAAAAGGAAGAATTATTATTTAAAGATTTCAGCTCCTACGATTTAATTTTCCGCACTCCGTCCATCCCGCCCAAGTTCATCTCCGCCCCTAAAGAAAAAATCACTTCCGTCACTAAGTTCTTCTTTAGCAACTGTCCTTGCCCAATTATCGGCGTCACCGGCACAAAAGGGAAAGGCACGACCTGTACGCTCATTAAGGACATTTTAGACAATTTGCGCGCCAGCGAAAAAACCTTTCTCGTAGGCAACATCGGCGTGCCCGCCCTCGACGCCCTGCCAGAAATCACCAAAAACGACGTCGTCATCTATGAACTCTCTAGCTTCCAGCTCTGGGATCTTGAAAAATCTCCGGCCATCTCCGTCGTCCTCCGCCTCGAGCCAGACCATCTCGACGTTCACGATTCGCTCGAGGAGTATTATGCCGCCAAGTCCAATATCTGCGCCCATCAAACTAAAGATGATTTTTGTATCTATTTCGCCCCCAACAAAAACACCCAAAACGCCATAAAATCCTCCCCCGCCCACAAGCTCCCCTACCCATGTAAATCCGCCCGACTTTCGCGTCCTCAAGGAGCGCGAGCGTCAGAGGATTTATCCTCTGACCGAGGCGACGCAGAGGCGGCCGTGAGCCTAAGGCTCGCGGAGATTCTCTCCGCGCTCAAAACTCCCGGAAAACACAACCAAGAAGACGCCGAAGCCGCTCTACTCGCCTGCTACGCCTACTACAAAAAATACCAAAACTACACTAAAACCTTTGACGATTTTCTCGCCGACTTCGAGGCGCAGATTACGGAGGCCTTAGCCAATTTCCAGCCCCTCCCTCACCATATCGAATTTGTCCGCGAGTTAAACGGCGTGCGCTACTACGACGATTCTTTTTCCACCGTCTTCCCCAGCCTCGAGGCCGCCCTAAACGCCTTCCCCGACCAGCCTCTTATCCTTATCGCCGGCGGCAAAGACAAAGGTTTCGACCTTACCCCAGCCAAACGCGCCATCTTCGACAAGTCTAACCTCGTCAAAGCCGTCCTAATCGGCGAAACCGCCGACGCTCTCGCCAAAGGCGAAGACCCGACCAAGTTCATTAAGTCTGGCACCGATTTTGAGGCCGCCGTTAAAACCGCCCAATTCCTCGCCGAGCAAAAACTCACCGAAGAAGAAACAAACTCCGACACCTGTCTCGTCGACAAAAAGCCCGAAATAAAATCTCCCGTTGTTCTGCTTTCTCCCTGTGCCAGCTCGTTCGACATGTTTGAAAGTTACAAACAGCGCGGCGACATTTTTAAACAACTCGTAAACAGCCTAAAATAACATGGAAGATCTCAAAAAACAGCTCGCTAGTTTAGCTAACGCCGTAGCCGACTCCTGGGCAAGGCTTAAGCTCCCTGAAAAAAATCAGCAGTTAAAAGCCTTAGAGGCCGAAATCGCCGAACCAGAACTCTGGAACAATCCCGAAAACGCCCGCCAAAAAAACGAGGAGTTCGCCCACCTGCGCGAAGAAGTCGAGCCTTGGAACGTCCTTCAGTCTCAAATCGCCGACCTCGGCGGCCTCATCGACCTCGGCGGGGAAGACCTAAAGGCTGAAATCGCCGACCAACTTTCCGCTATGCAGGCCGAATACGCCCGCCTTAAAAAATCCCTCCGCTTCACCGGCGAATTCGACAAAAACAACGCCATTCTCCGCCTCACCGCCGGCGTTGGCGGCACCGAAGCGATGGATTGGGCTTCTATGCTGGAGCGGATGTATCTGAGATTTTTCGAGCGCAACGGATTTAAGGCGAGTCTCGTCGAGCGCGTCGCCGGCGAAGAAGCCGGGATTAAAACCGCCGTCTACGAAGTCTCCGGGCCAAGTGTCTACGGCACACTAAAATCCGAGCACGGCGTCCATCGCCTGGTTCGGCTCTCCCCCT